>NZ_JBFUGY010000053.1:0-46811 GCF_056402655.1 Bradyrhizobium sp. P3_C3
GGCGGATCCGGCCGTAAAGGAAAAGCTCGCCGCCCAGGGCGCGACGCTGATCGGCGACGAGCCGGAGCATTTTCGCAGCTTCATCGCGGACGAGACGAAGAAGTGGGCCAAGGTGATCAAGGACGCCGGCGTCGAAACGGCGAAGTGATCAACGGCTTGAGTCGTGACGCCGCCACGAGGTAGGTGCGTTCCCCCCCCTTGCGGGGGAGGGTTAGGGAGAGGGGTCCACACGGGGACTCCATCGATCTCTCTTCTTCGCGACAGCGATACCTTTTCCTGGGCCACCCCTCTCCCCCGCCCTCCCCCGCAAGGGGGGAGGGAGCGCAGTTGTGCGCACGGCCGCAGCGCAGGCTCACATCAACAGGCCTCTTACACCGCCGCCGCCCGCAAATGCTCCACCAGCATCTTGGCCGGCCTTGGCAGCGCCTTGAAGCTGCGGGCGCAGATCACGAGCTTGCGGTTGGCGAAAGCATCGCGCAGGCGGACCATGGCCAGCGGCATCAGCTTGGCGCAGCGGCGGGCGGCGGATATCGGCACCAGGGCGATGCCGACGTCAGCGGCGACCATCTGACAGATCGCGTCGAAATCGCGCAGACGCGCACGGTAATGCGGACGCATGCCGAGCCGGGCGGCGTGCTTCGAAATGTGCATCTGGAGC
Organism: Bradyrhizobium sp. P3_C3; assembly: GCF_056402655.1. Classification (NCBI taxonomy): domain Bacteria; kingdom Pseudomonadati; phylum Pseudomonadota; class Alphaproteobacteria; order Hyphomicrobiales; family Nitrobacteraceae; genus Bradyrhizobium; species Bradyrhizobium sp. P3_C3. The sequence goes on from NZ_JBFUGY010000053.1 coordinate 659, forward strand.
GCAGTGGCGCTGGTGAGTCCGACGAATTCGCAATCCCTCGCCTCCTGGAAATCGATCTGGCGGCGGCCGGCGAACGGACCGCGCCTGGACGTCACCAGCGTCAGGTGGTCCTCGCTGAAGACGAAGCGCTCGATATGATCAGGGAGCGCGTGCTCGGCGGCAAAGCCGAGATCGGCGGCACCGGCGGTGATTGCTGCCGCGATATCGGTGCTCTCGCGCTCCTCGATGTCAATGGCGACGTCGCGATGCTCGCGCAGGAAGCCCGCCAGCGCCTTCGGCAGATGCTCCGACAGCCCCGAGGTGTTGACGAGAAAATGCACGCTCGCGCGCACGCCGCTGGCAAAGCCGGCAAGATCGCCGCGCATGGCGTCGACCTGGTGCATCACGACCCGTGCATGATCGAGCAGGCTCTCGCCCGCCGCAGTCAGCTCGACACCGCGCCGCCCGCGCTTGAGCAGCGCGACGCCGAGCGCGTCCTCGAGCCCTTTTATGCGCGCGCTGGCAGAGGCCAAGGCGAGATTCGATCGCTCGGCGCCGCGGGTGATGCTGCGCTGGTCGGCGACCGCGATGAAGAGCTGGAGGTCGACGAGGTCGAAGCGCATGGCTGGATTCTCCTCAGCCTCCGCCAGGAACGAAGGCTGTCTCCGTAACCTCCAGATTGTGCCGGCGCGCGGCTTCGGTCAATGTGCAAGATATGATCATCGACCCGCTCCTCATCCTCATCGCCGCCGTCTTCCTGATCGCCGGATTCGTCAAGGGCGTGGTCGGGCTCGGCCTGCCGACCGTGTCCATGGGCCTGCTCGCGGTGAACATGGCGCCGACCCGCGCGATCGCCATCGTGATCGTGCCCGCCATCGTCACCAATATCTGGCAGACCTTCGCCGGCCCCTATCTGCGCGACATCCTGAGGCGGCTGTGGCCGCTGATGATCGGCACCGTGATCGGATGCTGGCTCAATGCCGGCGCGCTGACCGGCCCGCATGCCCGTTACGGCACGATCGTGCTCGGAATCCTGCTCGTGATCTACGCGATCATCGGGCTCAGCAAATTCAAGTTCCACGTCGCGCCGCAGAACGAGAAATGGGTCGGCGGCGTGGTCGGCGTGATCACCGGCGTGATCTCGGCCTCGACAGGCGTGCAGGTGATCCCCTCGATGCCGTTCATGCAGGCGATCGGCATGGAGAAGGACGAACTGGTGCAGGCGCTCGGCGTGTTCTTCACGACGGCGACGCTGGCGCTCGCCTTCAATCTCACCGCCGGCGGCTTGCTGACGCCGGCGAATGCCGTGCCGGGCGCCGTGGGCATGGCCATGGCCTTTGCCGGCATGTTCGTCGGCCAGTCGGTGCGGGCGCGGATGCCGGCGGAAGCGTTTCGCCGCTGGTTCCTGATCGCGATGATCCTGCTCGGCGTTTATCTCGCGGGCAGCGCGCTGCTGAAGGAGTTCGCCTGAGGCCTACGATTTGGGTTCGTATCCCGGCACCCATTTTTCGTGCTGGGGCAGATCGTCCTGGATCGTCCACCACGGTGCGCGCGACGAGGTGAAGACGTGGAGGCGGGGCCTGACATCGGGATCGTCATCGAGCAGGCCGGCGGGAATGCTGACGGTCGGCAGATAACTCGCCTTGCCCGGCGTCAGGCAGCCGCAGGTCTTGCAGCGATGGCGGAAGCTCCCCGGTGCGGATTCGTAAGCCACCGTCATGTCCTCGCCGGCAACAAAGCGAAACTTGTCGGCATCGACATGGGCGTAGGTGGCAAAGGCCGCACCGGTCAGCTTGCGGCAATTGGCGCAATGGCAATGCGTCAGCGCACGCACCTGATCGATCTCGAAACGCACGACGCCGCATAGGCAGCTTCCACCAACCATCGAAACCTCCCCGCGCGGCCTCTATCGGGCCGACTGCATGCCGGACCAGTCATCCGTTCGAATGAGTTATCGCGTCTCCAGCATGGCGACGCGGATGCCGAGATAGATGAAGAGGCCGCCGAGCGCGCGGTTCACCCAGGCGATCGCGCCCTCAGACTTGCGCAGCCGGTGGGCCGCCCTTGCCGCGAACGCCGCCAGCACGAGGCACCACAACGTTCCCGTAAAGATGAAGATCAGGCCGAGCGTCAGGAAGGCGAGCGGCTTGTACGGGGAATCGGCTGCGACGAATTGCGGCAGGAAGGCCAGGAAGAACAGCGCGACCTTGGGATTGAGCGCGTTGGTGAAGACGCCCTGGAGGAAGACCCGCCGCAGCGGGCTCCGCTCCGGCTCGTCGATGGCTGCGGCCAGCGCCGGGCGCGACCACAGCATCTGAAGTCCTGTCACGACGAGATAGGCCGCGCCGACCAGCTTCAGGATCGAGAAGGCGGTCGATGAGGCCATCAGCAGCGCCGAAAGGCCGATTGCCGCGCCCGCAACGTGGAAAAAGCAGCCGAAACTGATGCCGAGCGCGGCCGCGGCGCCGCCCCGCCAGCCCATCTGCATGCTGCGGCCGATCACGTAGACCGAGTCCGGGCCGGGCGTGATGTTGAGCAATATGCCCGACAGGATGAAGAGCCAGATCTCGTGAATGCCCAGCATGTGAGGTGCCCCCGTCAGCCTTGAAAGGCGGGCTTATTCGGTTCGGCCGCCGCCGTCCACCGCCAGGATTGCGGAGAATTTACCTCAAATTTGCAATGCGGATCATGCTTTCGCTCGGCCTTATCTGCTCTATAAAGGCAGGGTTCTTGGAAATGCGGGATTCGAGGCGACTGCCACGCGGGGGCCGGTCATCGATCCCTTGGAGCTCCGGACTATGGAAAGACGTCTGGCCGCCATCGTCTGCGCCGATGTCGCCGGCTATTCGCGCATGATGGGCAGCGACGAGGCCGGCACCCATGCCGCCTTTAAGGCCCATCGCAGCGCGATCCATCCCATCATCCTCAACCATGGCGGCCGCGTCGTCAAAAACACCGGCGACGGCTTCCTGCTGGAGTTCCCGAGCATCGTCGGCGCCGTCGAGGCCGCGATCGCGATGCAGACGCTGATGGCGGAGCGCAACCATCACCTGCCTGCCGAGCGCGCCATGCAGTTTCGCCTCGGCATCCACATGGGCGACGTCATCGCCGACGAGGACGAGGTATTCGGTGACGACGTCAACATTGCCGTCCGCCTCGAAGCGGTGGCGAGCCCCGGCGGCTTCGCCATCTCGGCCAAGGCCTACCGGGAGGCGAGCAAGCACCTGACCGCGCTGCTGGTCGATGCCGGCAACCATCGCTTCAAGAACATCAAGGACCCGATCGGGGTCTGGACCTGGATGCCCGAGGGTGCGCCGGCGCTCGCGCCCGAGCTGCGGGAGGCGTCGGTGCTGTCGCAGCAGTACCGCACAGCGATCGTCGGCGTGCTGCCCTTCGCCAATCTCAGCGACGCCCAGGACGAATATTTCTCCGACGGCCTCACCGAGGATCTGATCCACGCGCTGTCGCTGCAATCCTTCTATCGCGTGCTGAGCCGCAACTCGACCTTCGCGTTCAAGGGCAAGAACACCAGCACCCGCCTGATCGCGCGCGAGATCGATGCCACCTATCTGATCCAGGGCTCGGTGCGGCGCGCCGGAGCCAAGATCCGCGTCACCGCCGAGCTGGTCGCGCCGGAGACCGGCGAGCAGCTCTGGACCGGCCGCTACGACCGCGACATCGGCGAACTGTTCGCGATGCAGGACGAGATCACCACCAATCTGTCCRCCGCCATCGCCACCGAGATCGTCCGGGCGGAGGCCTCGGCGCCGGCGCGGCTCTCCACCGACGTGACCGCCTGGGACCGCTTCCTCAAGGGGCTGTCGCACTACTACCGGCAGACCAAGGAGGACCTGGCCACCGCCGTCGACCTGTTCCGCGAAGCCATCAGCCTCGACCCCAAACTGTCGATCGCGCACGCCTATCTCGCCACGATCCAGATCCAGAGCATCCAGTTCGGGTGGGTCAAGGGCACACGCGAGATGTGGGCCGAGGCGATGGCCCTCGCCGAGACCAGCGTCCGGCTCGACCCGCGCTCCTCCTTCGCCTTCTCGATCCTGTCCTGGGCGCATGCCATGGAGGCGCATTACGAGGCCGCGATGGACGCCGCCAAGCGCGCGGTCGCGCTCAACCCCTACGACAACGGCGCACGCGGCGTGCTCGGCATCTGCCATTTCGTCATCGGCGAGCACCGCGAGGCGATCGAGCTGTTTTCGATGGCCGCGCAGCGCGACAACAGCGACCCGCGCTACCAATGGGCCGCGCTGAACGCCTTCAGCCATTATCTGCTGGGGCAATACGACGCGACCCTGTCCTGGGCGCGCGAGCAGCTCTACATCAACCCGAACCACATGCAGGCGCTGGCGATCCGTGCCGCGGCGCTGGCACAGTTGGGTCGGGACGATGAGGCTGGCGAGGCCGTCGGCGTGCTGATGCGCAACTACCCGACGCTGAATGTCGATCGTCACTTGCGCAATTTCCACTGGAAGCGGCCCGAGGACCTTGCCCATTACCGCGAGGGGCTTCTGAACGCGGGCGTGCCGCTCAGCAAGCTGACCCTGGTGCAAAGCGACGTCAAACGCGCGGCCGAGTCCTGACAGGCGGGCCTTCTCGGTCCCGACCCAGTCCCTTCGCAACCTCGCGTCGGCTTTTATTGACACGACCGTGAATTCAGCCACACTTCTTTACACGCTGAAGTAGTATAAGCTGCTGTCGGTTTGTTAGGACTTTCCGCGCTCTATCGGCGCGTCTTCATTTCACGATTCGCTGTTTTCAGGATTTTGGGCCATGAACGACCCCGCCTCGAAGCCTCCCTTCGATCCCTCGATCCAGGTCTCGCCAGACAATCCCTGCCCCTTCCTGCGCGGCCTGGTCGGCGAAGGTTTCGTCGACGGCGGGACCGTCCCGATCGGCAAGCTATCGCAGACGATCGCGAATGCGAGCGGCGACAAGGGGCTGATGAAGACGGTGGCCCGCGTCGAGACCCACGGCATCGCGCTGATCGCCAACGGCTTCGGTCACATCCTGAAGAGCATCTTTTCGGGCGCACAGCTCGATGCGCTGCGCGGCGGCCCCCTGGACAAGCGCGGCGCCGGTTCGCGCATCCTCGGCGTCGACGGCAAGGTCAACGAGGATCAGATCGCCCGCCTGGCCAGCTTCGGCAGGGACTATACCGATCCGAACGGCGGCGGCACCGAGCCCGGCATCAACGCGTCGGAAATACAAACCTACATGCGCGACAATCTCAAGCGCGCCGGGAGCGCTGCGCGCTGGTACTACCGGATATTGATGCAGTTCGAATGGCCCATCCTGCTGAAGATCATGGGCAAGGGCGAAGGCGAGAACCGCTATCTCGCCATCGCCGACGTGCGTACGCTGTTCAATGAGCGCAAATTCCCTGAGAGGATCACGCAGCGAGTCGTCAGCCAGCCGGTCAAACCGCCCTCACTCATATTGCGCGTTGCCGGCGGGTTAGTCGCCGCGCTGCTCGTCTTTGGAGTCGTGGCGCTGCACTTTCCCGATCAATTCCAGCCGATGCTGCCCGGCATCCTCGGTGACCTCGTGGCGCCGCCATTGCCGAAGCTTGTCGAACCCCGGGCCGCGTACTGGCTCGAGCAAAACTGGGCGCTGGAGGACCGGCACTGGTTTCATCACGCCAGCCAGGGCACCGCGACCTTCCCGGTGCCCTATAGCTGGTTCATGGCGCTCGAGCAGCCGCGGCTTCATTTCTTCGCAAAGCCCGGGATGCTGCATGACAGCGACCATCTGCAGCGCTTCGGCTTCATCCCGAGCCCGCAGACGATCAACACCGACGACGCCACGCTGCGCCGGTTCGGCTACGCCAATGTCTACGACAAGACGAAGCCGGTGCCGGCGCGACTTTGGGATCCGCCGGTTAACTGGGGCACCCAGGCCGAAAACGTCGACGGCCTGCCCGTCGGCTTTGCGCGCATGACCGGCGTACCCGATCCTGCGACCGGCCAGGTCGGCGACGACCGGATCGGCCTGACCTGCGCCGCCTGCCACACCGGCCAGATTCACTACAAGGGCATCGACATCCGTTTCGACGGCGGCCCTGCGATGACCGACCTGAGGAAGCTCGAGGTCACGACGGGTCTGTCGATCGCCTACACGCTGCTCGTGCCGGGTCGCTTTACCCGCTTCGCCGACCGTGTGCTCGGCCCCTCCGCCAGCGATGCGGATCGCGATGCGCTGAAGCAGAAGCTGCGCACGATCAGCACGTTCCTGATCGACTGGGAGAAGACCTACGCGAAAACCATCGACGGCAAGACGAGGTTCAATGAGAAGACGAAGCGGGAAGAGAAGCAGCAGGACACCGAGGAAGGATACGGCCGTCTCGACGCGCTCAACCGCATCGGCAATCAGGTCTTCGCCCAGGACATGACGCTCAGCGGCCTCAGCGGCTTCGAAAAGAATCTGCATGCCAAGGACGCGCCGGTCAGCTTCCCGCCGATCTGGACCGTGCCCTGGCTCAAATTCGCGCAGTATGACGCGTCCATCGAACAACCGCTGATCCGCAACGCCGGCGAAGCCCTGGGCGTGACGGCGCTGCTCAATCTGTCCGACAATACCCCCAAGGACACGCTGTTCCGCTCGTCGATGGATATCAAGAATCTGAACTGGATCGAGGATCTGCTGAAGGGGTCGGCGCCCTATCCGAAAAAGCAGCTCTCCGGACTGACATCGCCGAAATGGCCGTCGGACATCTTCGGCGACAATGCCTGGAAGATCGATGGCGAGCGCGTCAAGAACGGCCGCAAGCTCTACGCGCAGATCTGCGTCGAATGCCATCTCGGGCCGGTCAACGATCCCGTGTTCGACACCGAGTTTCCGGACCAGAGCATCTGGTCCTCGTCGCGCTGGGAGACCATCGGCAAAGACAAATTCCTGAACGAGGTCCAGAAAAGCGTCAAAGGCATGGGGACCGATCCCGCTCAGGCCAGTGTGCTGGCGACGCGGACGGTTCAGGTACCGGGCTTTCTCGAGCTCGATCCCACGCAGAAGCTCAATGCCTGGTGGAGCTGCAATCTGCCGGCTATCTCCTCGACCGACATGCCGTACTCGGTCGGGCTGATGGTGCTCGTCGACATCGTCAGCCGCAAAGCGATGGACGATGCGAAGATCGACCCGAAGGTTCAGCAGGCCTGGTGGGGCGAGCGCAAAAACTGCCCGAATCCCGGTCCGCAGCCGGCCGAGGCGAAGGAGCCGCCGCCCTGGTATCGCGCGCGCCCGCTCAACGGCGTCTGGGCCACCGCGCCTTACCTGCACAACGGATCGGTGCCCTCGCTCTACTGGATGCTGAGCCCCGCGGCCGAGCGCCCCAAATCGTTCTGCATGGGTGGTGGTCGCGACTACGATCCGAAGCAGGTCGGCTTCGCGGTCGTCGACGGCGAGAGTTGCAAGACCGGGCAGTCGCGCTTCTCGACGCGAGCGTCTGATGGCACCGAGACCTTCGGCAACAGCAATGCCGGCCACTCGTTCGATGGCACGCCGGGCCCCGGCAAGGACGGCACCATCGGCCGCGTGCTCAAGGAGCAAGAGCGCTACGACCTGATCGAGTACCTGAAGACGCTGTGAGGCTGAGAAGGTTCATCGTCATGGCCGGGCTTGTCCCGGCCATCCACGTTCTTTGATCGCGCAGCAAGGCGTGGATGCCCGGGACAAGCCCGGGCATGACGGAGATTGTAGAACGATCAGCCGTCCTCAGGAAGCTTCCGCCCCTTCACTTGAACAGCGGCGTGCCCGGCACGAAGGCGTCGAAGGCGGCCCAGAACTGGGAGCGGTAGCGGTCCTGCTCCTGGAGGATCTCGTGCTTGGCGCCGGCGATCACGAGATGGGAGCCGGCGCGCAAATGATAGGCGAACTCCTCGATCGCCGCGGTCGAGACCACGGTGTCGCTGGAGGCCGCCAGCATCAGGATCGGCTGGCGGATCTGGGAAGGGTAGTTCTTGCCCTTGAAGGTGTTCATGGCGTGGAAGGCGGTATCGGCCCAGGCGACCGTCGGTGATGCGAGCCCGAGCGTCGGATCCTCCTCCAGGATCGCAGCATTGCGCGCATAGCGCACGGGATCGCTGGTCAGCGGATTGTTGATGAAGGGATTGAGCCCGGTGATGTGGTCGCTGCCGCCGGGGACATAGCGACCGCCCATCCCCATCAGGCGCATCGTCTTCAGCAGCGCCCGCGCCGGAAACGAGGTGGCGCGGCCGGGCAGGTCGATCATCGGCGCCGACAGCACCATGCGGTCGAACCAGCGCTTGCCGGCATGCGCCACCCGCAGCATCACCGTGCCGCCCATGGAATGGGCGAGCGCGAAGAAGGGCGGCGGGCAATCCGGCAGCACCACCTGCTGCACGAAGGTCTCGACGTCGATCTCGAAATCGGAGAAGTCGCGCACATAGCCCTTGCGCGGATCGCGCAGGCGGCGCGAGGAGTGGCCCTGCCCGCGCCAGTCGATCATCGCCACCGCAAAGCCGCGGTCGCGCAGGTCGCGCACGGTCTCGAAATATTTCTCGATCTGCTCGCTGCGTCCGGTGAAGACGCAGACCGTGCCCTTGCGGTTCGCCGGCGGCGCCCAGCGCGCAAAGCGCAGCTCGGCGCCATCGGGCGTCTTGATGGTGCCGCTGACGACGTCTTCGGGAACGGGATTGGACGGAATCGAGATCAGCGTCATTGGGCGAGAAATGCTGCAAATCAAGGGGCTGGAGCGCCGAAAAGGCGCAACTTGCCGCCCTCTTGAACGCCGTTCCCCTGAACCCATATCACCATGGTGCAGGCCGCTACCAGTGTTTCGGAACCGGAACATCAGGCTGCACACAGACTAAAGCCCGGCCCGATTGGCGGGCGGGTTACCAACAGTCGCTCAATGGAGGACTAGACCATGCGTAGCTACGACCTGACTCCGTTTTACCGTTCCACCGTCGGCTTCGACCGCCTCTTCAGCCTGCTCGACCAGGCCGGTTCGGACGGCAGCCCCGGTTATCCCCCCTACAACATCGAGCGTACCGGCGAGAACACCTACCGCATCACGGTTGCGGTGTCCGGCTTCGCCAAGGACGAGCTCTCCCTCGTCGCGAAGGAAAACACGCTGACGATCAAGGGCGAGAAAGTCGCCAACGAGAACTCGAAGTCCGAAGTGCTCTACCGCGGCATCGCCGCGCGTGCCTTCGAGCGCGCCTTCCAGCTTGCCGACTTCGTGCAGGTGAAGGACGCCTCGCTCGAGAACGGGCTGCTTCACGTCGACCTCGTGCGCGAGATTCCCGAAGCCAAGAAGCCGCGCCAGATCGCCATCAACTCTAGCGCGCCGAAGGCGCAGGTGATCGAGAGCTCGGTCGCCGCCTAGGCACGTCGACAGCCGCCAAGTTGCGAAAACGCCCCGGTGCCCCGGGGCGTTTTTTTCGTTTTGCATCGCATCACAGAACGGTGAGGACAGGTAACGCCGCGACCACGCGCTCCGTCCTTTGGGCATCGCAGCAAAAACAATACGGAGCACGATCATGTCACTTTGGCGCAACCTTTTCGTCGCCGCGAGCCTGCTGGCGGCCCCCATCAGCCTCGCTCACGCGCAGACGCCGCAGACGGTGAAAGCCAAGAACGTCGTGCTGGTGCACGGCGCCTGGGCCGACGGATCGAGCTGGTCGGAGGTGATCCCGATCCTCCAGGCCGCGGGCCTGCACGTCACCGCCGTGCAAAATCCGCTGTCGTCGCTTGCGGACTCCGTCGAGGCGACCAAGCGCGCGCTGGCCGAACAGGACGGTCCGACCGTGCTGGTCGCGCATTCCTGGGGCGGCACTGTCATCAGCCAGGTCGGTAACGACCCGAAGGTCACCGGCCTCGTCTACGTCGCCGCACGCGCGCCCGATGCGAACGAAGACTTCGTCGCGCTGTCGAAGCAGTTTCCGGCAGGCCCGGCCCGCGCCGGCATCGTCGAGCGCGACGGCTACACAAAACTCTCGGAAGACGCCTTCCTGAAGTATTTTGCCAATGGCGTGAAGCCGGAGCAGGCCAAGGAGTTGTACGCCGTGCAATGGCCGACGGCCGCCTCGATCTTCGCCGGCCGCACCACGGAAGCTGCATGGCACACCAAGCCGAGCTGGTACGCGGTGTCGAAGAACGACGGCACCATCAATCCGGATTTCGAACGCTTCCTCGCCAAGCGCATGAACGCAACCACGATCGAGCTCGATGCCGGCCACCTCTCGCTGGTGTCGCATCCGAAGGACGTGGCGAATCTGATCCTGGAAGCCGCGGGGTATCCGCGCAGCTGAGCGCGCGATCGCCGCAATGAAAAAGCGCCCGAGCTTTTCGGGCGCTTTTTTGCTCAGGTCTCCGTCCAGCGCGTGGCGCGCAGTCGCGTCAAGCGAGCGCGCGCTAGTCCAGCCCCTGCGCCGCCGGCATCTCCTGCGTCGGCATGATCGTCGGAGCCGGCTTGGCCTGACCGACGGTTGGCGCGGCGGTTTGAGGTGCGGCTTCAGTGGGCTTTGCCTGCACGGCAGCGGTCTGTTGGGCGGGCTGCGCCTGCGGCGCTTGTGCCTGCTGCGGAGCTGGCGCGGCCGGCTTGGCGGCGGCGACGGGCGCCTCGCCGCGGCGCGGGGCGGCCTTCGGCAGCGGCACGGTGCGGCTGGCGACATGGGGGATGGAGGCCGGTGGACGCGGCGGACCGCCGCGGACCATGGTCGGCGGCGGCAGCGCGCTTTGCGGACGGTAAGGTGCAACCGTCGGCACCTCATCACTGGGGGCCATGCCGAAGGCGTCAGCGGCCGGCATGAAGCGCAAAATTCGCCCGTCGCGGGCATCGATCACCAGCCGGCCGTCGTCGCCGCGGCGGTCGATCACCGCGATGGTGTAGACGCTGCCGCGCAGGCGCGGGATGCCGAGCGGCGAGAAGCCGTTGTCGCGCAGCACCGCGTAGACCTCGATCGACGGCAGCAGCGCCGGCGCCGGGCCACGCTCCTCGTAGCCATAGCCATAGCCGTAACGCGGCGGCGGTGGCGGCGCGGCTTCCGGCGGCCCATAGGGTCCGTCGAAATCCGAGACCGCGATATAGGCGCCCCGCGCAGCGCCGTTGGCCGGAACTTGTGCCTCGGCGGCCGTCGCCACCAGCGCCAGCGTGGCAGCGGCCACACATCCTGTGAAAAACTTCATGGTCGACACGCTCCTGTCAGGCCCCCGAATGCCTCGCGCTCTTTCGCTTCTTGCGGCGTGGCGCGCCTTTCGAAGGGCTGATCCGAAGCTTCATTCGGGATTTCGGCGTCGGCAGGGCCGGATCAGGGCGCGTTTGCTTCAAAACCGGGGCCGCGTGCCATGCGGAAAGCGCTGATTGACACTCTGGGAATCGGGACTTCCGCGCGCTTGTGTGATAGACAAAAATTTGGCAAGGTGATGGTTAGGACAGGAAGACTGTCTCAATTTTGCTTGCAGTTCCGGCATACGGATTGCAACGAAAGTCGGTGCTTTCGAGCGCCAGGAAGGCAACAGGCAAAGCCGTTCTCGGGGACGAAGAACGCCTTGGCCTGAATTTAAGAAAATGCGGCTCGCAGCGGACGAGCGGTGACCCAGAGGCGGGTGCCGCGGAACGCCCAAGGTGCGCCGAAGATAGCGGTGAGGCAGCTTGCCGCATGGAGAGGATTGGAACAATGAACGGGTCGCAATTCGAGCGCGCAAACATCGTGGCAGAAGAACTGTCGGCGACGGTCGCCTCGAAAACGACTGATCCGATTCAGGAACACAATTCGCGCCCGCCGGCTGTAGGTCTGTACGATCCGAGCCTGGAGAAGGATTCCTGCGGCGTCGGCTTCATCGCCAACATCAAGGGCAAGAAGTCCCACGAGATCGTCGCGGACGCGCTCAGCATCCTCTGCAACCTCGAGCATCGCGGCGCCGTCGGCGCCGACCCGCGCGCCGGTGACGGCGCCGGCATCCTGGTACAGATCCCGCACGCCTTCTTCAGCCGCAAGGCCGGGGAGCTCGGCTTCACGTTGCCGGCTCCGGGCGAATACGCCATCGGCGCGCTGTTCATGCCGCGCGACACCGCCTGGCGCAACGTCATCAAGAGCATCATCGCCGACCAGATCAAGGAAGAGGGCCTGACCCTGCTCGGCTGGCGCGACGTGCCGACCGACAATTCCTCGCTCGGCGTCACCGTGAAGCCGACCGAGCCCGCCTGCATGCAGGTTTTCATCGGCCGCAACGGCACCGCCAAGACCGAGGACGATTTCGAGCGCCGGCTCTACATCCTGCGCAAGTCGATCTCGCAGGCGATCTACCAGCGCCGCGATCGCGGCCTTGCGGGCTATTACCCCTGCTCGATGTCGTGCCGCACCGTGATCTACAAGGGCATGTTCCTCGCCGACCAGCTCGGTAAGTACTATCCCGACCTGCATGAGACGGACTTCGAGAGCGCGCTGGCGCTGGTGCATCAGCGCTTCTCGACCAACACTTTCCCGGCCTGGTCGCTGGCGCATCCCTACCGCATGATCGCGCATAACGGCGAGATCAACACGCTGCGCGGCAACACCAACTGGATGGCGGCGCGCCAGGCTTCCGTCAGCTCCGAGCTCTACGGCAAGGACATCAACCGGCTCTGGCCGATCTCCTACGAGGGCCAGTCGGACACCGCCTGCTTCGACAACGCGCTCGAATTCCTGGTGCAGGGCGGCTACTCGCTGCCGCACGCCGTCATGATGATGATTCCGGAGGCGTGGGCCGGCAATCCCCTGATGGATGAGAAGCGCCGCGCCTTCTACGAATATCATGCCGCGCTAATGGAGCCGTGGGACGGCCCCGCCGCGATCGCCTTCACCGACGGCCGCCAGATCGGCGCCACGCTCGACCGCAACGGATTGCGGCCGGCGCGCTATCTCGTGACCAAGGACGACCGCATCGTGATGGCGTCCGAGATGGGCGTGCTGACGATCCCCGAGGACCAGATCATCACCAAGTGGCGGCTGCAGCCCGGCAAGATGCTGCTGGTCGACCTCGAGCAGGGCCGCCTGATCCCGGACGACGAGATCAAGGCCGAGCTCGCCCGGAGCCATCCCTACAAGGAGTGGCTGGAGCGGACCCAGATCGTGCTGGAAGAGCTGCCGAAGGTGCCGACCACCGGCGTGCGCTCCAACCTGTCGCTGCTCGATCGCCAGCAGGCGTTCGGCTACAGCCAGGAAGACATCTCCATCCTGATGACGCCGATGGCCTCCACCGGCGAGGAAGCCGCGGGCTCGATGGGCAACGACACGCCGATCTCGGCGCTGTCGGACAAGGCCAAGCCGCTGTTCACCTATTTCAAGCAGAACTTCGCGCAGGTCACCAACCCGCCGATCGACCCGATCCGCGAGGAGCTGGTGATGAGCCTCGTCTCCATCATCGGACCGCGGCCCAACCTGTTCGACCTGCAAGGCCTCGCCACCACCAAGCGCCTCGAAGCGCGCCAGCCGATCCTGACCGATGCGGATCTCGAAAAGATCCGCTCGATCTCCGATGTGGCCGAGTCGCACTTCAAGTCGCGCACGCTCGACACCACCTTCCACGCCGGTCTCGGTGCTGCCGGCATGGACCAGGTGCTCGACGAGCTTTGCGCGCGTGCGGAAGCCGCCGTCCGCGAGGGCGTCAACATCATCATCCTGTCCGACCGCATGGTCGGCAGCGACCGGGTGCCGATCCCGGCACTGCTGGCCTGCGCCGCCGTGCATCATCATCTGATCCGCGTCGGACTGCGTACCTCGGTCGGCCTCGTCGTCGAATCCGGCGAGCCGCGCGAAGTGCATCACTTCGCCTGCCTGGCCGGCTACGGCGCCGAAGCGATCAATCCCTATCTGGCGTTCGAAACCATCATCGCGATGAAGGACCGCCTGCCCGGCTCGCTCGACGATTACGAGATCGTCAAGCGCTACATCAAGTCGATCGGCAAGGGCCTGCTCAAGGTGATGTCCAAGATGGGCATCTCGACCTACCAATCCTATTGCGGCGCGCAGATCTTCGACGCCGTCGGCCTCAAGGCGGACTTCGTCGGCAAGTTCTTCGCCGGCACCCACACCCGTGTCGAGGGCGTCGGCCTTGCCGAGATCGCGGAAGAAGCGGTGCGCCGTCATGCCGACGCGTTCGGCGAGGCGCAGGTCTACAAGACCGCGCTCGATGTCGGCGGCGAGTATGCCTATCGCAGCCGTGGCGAGGATCATGCCTGGACCGCCGAGTCGGTCGGGCTGCTCCAGCACGCCGCTCGCGGCAATTCGCTGGAACGCTACCGCGCCTTCGCAAAGATCCTGAACGAGCAGTCCGAGCGGCTGCTGACGCTGCGCGGCCTGTTCCGGATCAAGAACGCGGACGAGGAGAAGCGCAAGCCGATCCCGATCGACCAGGTCGAGCCGGCCAAGGATATCGTCAAGCGCTTCGCCACCGGTGCGATGAGCTTCGGCTCGATTTCGCGCGAGGCGCACACCACGCTCGCGATCGCCATGAACCGGATCGGCGGCAAGTCGAACACCGGCGAAGGCGGCGAGGAAGCCGACCGCTTCAAGCCCATGCCGAACGGCGATTCCATGCGTTCGGCGATCAAGCAGGTCGCCTCGGGCCGCTTCGGCGTCACCACGGAGTATCTCGTCAACTCCGACATGATGCAGATCAAGATGGCGCAGGGTGCCAAGCCCGGCGAAGGCGGCCAGCTGCCCGGCCACAAGGTCGACGCGACCATCGCCAAGGTCCGTCACTCGACGCCGGGCGTCGGCCTGATTTCGCCGCCGCCGCATCACGACATCTACTCGATCGAGGATCTGGCGCAGCTCATCTACGACCTCAAGAACGTCAACCCGACGGGCGACGTCTCGGTCAAACTGGTCTCCGAGATCGGCGTCGGCACGGTCGCCGCCGGCGTTGCCAAGGCACGCGCCGACCATGTCACCATCGCGGGCTTCGAGGGCGGCACCGGCGCTTCGCCGCTGACCTCGATCAAGCATGCCGGCTCACCGTGGGAGATCGGCCTTGCCGAAACCCACCAGACCTTGGTGCGCGAGCGGCTGCGCAGCCGCATCGTGGTCCAGGTCGACGGCGGGTTCCGCACCGGCCGTGACGTCGTGATCGGCGCGCTTTTAGGGGCCGACGAGTTCGGCTTCGCCACCGCGCCACTGATCGCGGCCGGCTGCATCATGATGCGCAAGTGCCACCTCAACACCTGCCCGGTCGGCGTCGCGACCCAGGACCCCGTCCTGCGCAAGCGCTTCACCGGCCAGCCCGAGCACGTGATCAACTACTTCTTCTTCGTCGCCGAGGAAGTCCGCGAGATCATGGCATCGCTCGGCTTCCGCACCTTCAACGAGATGATCGGCCAGGTTCAACTGCTCGACCAGACCAGGCTGGTCGCGCACTGGAAGGCCAAGGGCCTCGATTTCTCGAAGCTGTTCGTCAAGCAGAAGGAAGAGAAGGGCCAGAAGATCTATCACTCCGAGCGCCAGAACCATCATCTGGAAGCGGTGCTCGACCGCACGCTGATCGAGAAGGCTACGCCTGCGCTCGACCGCGGCGCGCCGGTGAAGATCGAGGCCAGGATCAACAGCACCAACCGCTCCGCGGGTGCGATGCTGTCGGGCGCGGTCGCCAAGATCTACGGTCATGCCGGCCTGCCGCACGACACCATCCATGTCGGCCTCAAGGGCACCGCCGGCCAGGCGTTCGGCGCGTGGCTGGCGCAAGGCGTCACCTTCGAGCTCGAAGGCGAAGCCAACGACTATGTCGGCAAGGGCCTCTCGGGCGGCAAGATCATCGTCAAGCCCCCCGCCAACAGCGGTATCGTGCCGGAAGAGAGCATCATCGTCGGCAACACGGTGATGTATGGCGCCATCCAGGGCGAGTGCTACTTCCGTGGTGTCGCCGGCGAGCGTTTCGCTGTGCGCAACTCGGGTGCGGTGGCGGTCGTCGAAGGCGCCGGCGATCATTGCTGTGAATACATGACCGGCGGCATCGTGGTCGTGCTCGGCAAGACCGGGCGCAACTTCGCGGCCGGCATGTCCGGCGGCATCGCCTATGTGCTCGACGAGACCGGCGACTTCGACAAGCTTTGCAACATGTCGATGGTCGAGCTCGAGCCGGTGCTGTCGGAAGAGCTGATCAACGCCGGCACCTATAACCACTCGGGTGACCTCGAGGCGCACGGCCGGGTCGACGTGTTCAAGAACCTGCTCGACTCCGACGTCGAGCGCTTGCACGTCCTGATCTCKCGCCATGCCAAAGCGACCGGCTCCAAGCGCGCCGCCGACATCCTTGCCAACTGGAAGGACTGGCTGCCCAAATTCCGCAAGGTGATGCCGGTCGAATACCGGCGCGCGCTGCGCGAAATGGCCGCCAACGCGGACGCCGAGCCGAAAATCGCGATCGGCGCGTAGAGCGATAAGCCCTCATGGTGAGGAGCGCGATAGCTGCGTCTCGAACCATGAGGTCACCAGCGGGGCCTTTCATCCTTCGCGACGCGGCGCCAGTGCGTCGCTCCTCAGGATGAGGGTCTGGCTAGAGAGAAGACGAATTTAAGCGGCAGGGACTTCGGGTTTAATGGGCAAGATCACGGGTTTTCTCGAAATCGAACGGCATGACCGCAAGTACACCCCGGTCGCCGAGCGCGTGAAGCATTACAACGAGTTCGTCGTTCCCTTGACCGAGAAGGAAACGCGCGACCAGGCCGCGCGCTGCATGAATTGCGGCATCCCCTATTGCCACGGCACCGGCTCGGTGGCGCCCGGCACGCCCGGCTGCCCGGTCAACAACCAGATCCCCGACTTCAACGACCTCGTCTATCAGGGCAATTGGGAAGAGGCCTCGCGCAACCTGCACTCGACCAACAATTTCCCGGAGTTCACTGGCCGCATCTGCCCGGCGCCGTGCGAGGCGTCCTGCACGCTCAACATCGACGACAACCCCGTCACCATCAAGACCATCGAATGCGCGATCGTCGACCGCGCCTGGGACAATGGCTGGCTGAAGCCGGAAGTGGYGGCCGTCCAGACCGGCAAGAAGGTCGCGGTGATCGGCTCGGGTCCGGCCGGGATGGCCTGCGCGCAGCAGCTTGCGCGCGCCGGCCACGACGTGCATCTGTTCGAGAAGTTCGCCAAGGCCGGCGGCCTGCTGCGCTACGGCATCCCCGACTTCAAGATGGAGAAGGGCGTCATCGACCGCCGCGTCAAGCAGATGGAAGGCGAAGGCGTCACCTTCCACTACAACAGTCATGTCGGCGCTGACGGCAATGTCGACCCGCGCGAGATGCTCAACGATTACGACGCGGTCGCGCTGACCGGCGGCGCGGAAGCCCCGCGCGACCTGCCGATCCCCGGCCGCGATCTTCAAGGCATCCACTACGCCATGGACTTCCTGCCGCAGCAGAACCGCCGCGTCTCCGAGGAGCCGCTCGGCGGCGTCCAGGAGATCCTGGCCGGCGGCAAGCACGTCGTCGTCATCGGCGGCGGCGACACCGGCTCTGACTGCATCGGCACCTCGCTGCGCCAGGGCGCGCTCTCGGTCACCCAGCTCGAGATCATGCCCGCCCCGCCCGAGCGCGAGAACAAGGGCCTGACCTGGCCGAACTGGCCCTTGAAGATGCGCACCTCGTCGAGCCAGGCCGAAGGCGCGATCCGCGAATACGCCGTGCTGACGCAGAAGTTTTCCGGCGAGAACGGCAAGGTCAAGAAGCTGCACTGCGTGCGCGTCGACGACAAGTTCAAGCCGATCGCCGGCACCGAGTTCGAGCTCGATGCCGAGCTCATCCTGCTCGCGATGGGCTTCGTCCATCCCGTGCACGAGGGCCTGCTCAAGCTGCTCTCGGTCGATCTCGACCCGCGCGGCAACGTCAAGGCCAACACGCTCGACTACCAGACCTCGCGCCCGAACGTGTTCACCGCCGGCGACATGCGCCGCGGCCAGTCGCTGGTGGTGTGGGCGATCCGCGAGGGCCGGCTGTGTGCGCGGTCGATCGACACGTTCCTGATGGGGAAAACGGATTTGCCGCGGTAGGTTCTCGCTCCGCTGCCAGATTTACGAAAGGTGTCATCGCCCGCGAAAGCGGGCGATCCAGTATTCCGAGACAGCTGTCGCCTACTGAGAGGCCGCGGCGTACTGGATGCCCCGGTCAAGCCGGGGCATGACTGTTGAGCAAGCTGCAAGATGGCGCGTCAATCCACGTGCTCACCGCCTCTAGTTCTGCAACCTCACCCCCACCAACATCACCGTCCCCTGCGAGCTCGACCCCGGCTGGTTCGAGTTCAGGATGTCGTGGCGCAGCGTGCCCTTGATCCAGATGTTGCGGTTGAGCTTGTAGATCAGATTGCCTTCGAGCGAGTAGGTTTTGTCGTTGCGATTCTGGTTCTGGTAGTCGTAGGTGCCGTAGGTGAACTTGCCGACGGCGGTGAGCCAGCGGCGGAAGTCGTGATCGACCTCGATCCCGTAGGTGTGCACCAGCACGCCGGAGGAGCCGGGGACCGTGGACTCCGCGATCTGCGTGTCGGTGGCGAATTTCACCGTGGTCAGGCCGCTCGCATTCCAGATCAGCGAGCCCGCGGTGAGGAAGCCCGCGAGCTGGCTGAGGCGCGGGTCGACATAGTTGCGCGCGGTATAGCCGACCGAGATCTCACCGATCAGGATGCGCGAGAACTCGAAGCTCGAGCCGACCTTGGCGTAGCCACCCGATGAATCGCGGAAATAGCCGTTGCGGTCGGCGGGCTGGTCGTGCACGCGACTGTCGCCTTCGATCTCGACGAACGGCTTCAGCCCCGGCTTGAGGTCGTAGGAGAAACGACCGATGCCGCCATACTGGTTGAAGTCGCGGTCGTCGTTGCTGAAGGTCGAGCCGTCGGTCAGCTTGGAATCGGTGTAGGCGGTGCGATCGACGGTGGCGCCGGCGGCCACCTGGAAGCGATTGAAGGTCTGGTCGAAGCCGAAGGTGCCGCCATAGCTGGCGTAGATCGGATATTTCTGCAGGCCCGCCTGCACGTTCGGGCTGCCGGGATTGTCGGTCGCGACCCGCAGCCGGAACTGCGAGGTGAGCTTGAGGTCGCGACTGACGTCAAAACGACCGTCGACATGGCCGGTGAAATCGGGGCGGTCGATCTCGACCGGCGACGGCGAGGCAAAGCCGTCGATCGTCGCCGGCATGTTGTTGGTGTAGCCGGAGAACGAGCCGCGCAGATCCGCGACCAGCGCGTGGCGCTCCCAGTCGGACATCACGAGAAGATCGGGCGCGACGACATAGGCCGGCGAGCCGACCGGCTTGTTCAGGCGCGCCGGATTGGTGTCGTAGCCGGCCGAGAGCTCGAGCCCGCCCTTGATCAGGAAGCTGCCGGCATAGTCGCCGACCGCGCCGAACGCATCGTCGTCGGCCTTGAGGCGGCGGCGCAGCGGCTGGCCGGGCACGGTGCCCGCCATCGCCCGCGGCACCGGCGCCTTGTTTGCGGTTTCCGACGGTGGCGGCGCGATGCGCGGCGGCCCGAGCGTCCTGTCCGGCGTTGCCGGCGGCACCGGCGAGCCGGGTCCGACCGGGCGCTTCGGCTTCGGCTGCCCGGGATAGAGCTTTGGCTGCTGCCGCTTGCGGTTGAGCGAGTCGTAGCCGGAGCCGCTGGCGCCGTTGGCGGCCGGCAGGCCGTAGGTCGGCACCTGGCCGACGCGCGAGGTCGCCGGCGCCTGCTGGCGCTTGCGCGGATCGGCATTGGGATCGGGCAGCGCCGGGAGCGCATCCAACGGCGCCTGCGGCACGCCCGCCGTGCGGCGCGTCGGCAGCGTGTCGGGCGCGGCAAAGCCGCCGCGGTTGGGATTGAACAGGTCGGGCGTGAGGCTCTGGGCGGCCGCCGGCGCGCTTCCGAGGGCGGTCAGCGCAAGGCACGGCAAAGCCGCGCGCAGGAAATGCCCGCGTTTGCTCCGGCCCGTGCCTGGAGGCGCCCCCACGATGTAAGAACTCCAACGAAATCAAAGACTTTCACGACGACCTCCGCCAGCGGGCGGGAACCATCGTTAATGGAGTTAAAACAATTATGGTTAATGACCCGTTTCGGGCCCTGGCACTCTCGTCGCCTCGCCGGTCTGGCCATGCTAAGCAGGCGCCAACGGGCGAGCGCCCCTCCTCCCTGGACCTGAACATGTCGAGCTCGAAACCGCTGATGACCCCATCATCCGGCCCTACTCCCGACAGCGTCGAATCCGCGCTCCGMACGCTGGAGACGGAGAGCAACGGCATCAACGCGCTCGCCGCCGCCCTGCGTGGTCCGMTGGGCGCGACCTTCGCCAAGGCGGTCGACCTGATCCGCAACGCCAAGGGCCGCGTCATCGTCACCGGCCTCGGCAAGTCCGGCCACATGGCGCGCAAGATCGCGGCGACGCTGGCCTCGACCGGCACGCCGGCCTTCTTCGTCCACACCGCGGAAGCCGCCCATGGCGACCTCGGCATGATCACCACCGACGACGTCATCATGGCGCTGTCCTGGTCCGGCGAGCAGCCGGAGATGAAGACCCTCGTGAACTATTCGGCGCGCTTCGCGATCCCGATGATCGCGGTGACGTCGAACGCGGCGTCCTCGCTGGGCCAGGCCGCCGACATCGTCATCGAGCTGCCGAAGGCGCGCGAGGCCTGCCCGCACAATCTGGCGCCGACCACCTCGACGATGATGCAGGTCGCGATCGGCGATGCCATCGCGATCGCGCTGCTCGAAGGCCGCGGCTTCACCGCGCTGGAGTTCGCGCATTTCCACCCGGGCGGCAAGCTCGGCGCGATGCTGAAATTCGTCCGCGACTACATGCGCACGGGCGCGGAGATCCCGGTGAAACCTGAAGGCACCAAGATGTCGGACGCGGTGATGGAGATGTCGGCCAAGGGGCTGGGGTGCGTCTGCATCGTCGATGATGCCGGCGGAATCGCGGGCATCATCACCGACGGCGATCTGCGACGCCACATGCGGCCGGATCTGCTGACGGCGTCCGTCGACGACATCATGACCAGGCAGCCGAAGACCGTGCCGCCCTCGATGCTCGCCACCGAGATGATCGAGGTGCTGAACACAAGCAAGATCACGACGCTGATGGTGACCGAGGCGGACAAGGTGGTGGGCATCGTGCACCTGCACGATCTGCTGCGGGCGGGCGTGGCGTAAGCACGCTGTTTCTCGACCCTCACCCTGAGGAGCGCGCCAACGGCGCGCGTCTCGAAGGGCGAGGCCACCGGCCGGGCCTGCATCCTTCGAGACGCGCGTTCCGCGCTCCTCAGGATGAGGAACTAAGAGCGGCACTGCTGCCCTCGCAATGACGGCGGTTAGACCGCGGGAAACCGCGCAGCCTTCTCCTCCAGCGGCAGCTTCAGCCCGTTCGCCAGGTACGACACCGTGCGGTAGAAGCCGCACAGCAGCATGATCTCCAGGATCTGGGCCTCTTCGCAATGCGCCGACAGCGCGGCGAATTCGGCGTCGTCCAACGTCGCGCGGTGATGCAGCGCGTCGACGGCCGCGATCAGCGCCTGCTCCGCCGGTGACCAGCACGGTGACGTCACATCGCCCCGCGCGGTCGCGTGCACCTCCTCCTCGCTGAGCCGCGCCGGCCCGGCGAAGATCGCGACATGCACGCCCCATTCATATTCGCATCCGGTCAGCGCGCAGGTGCGGTCGATCACGATCTCGCGCTGGCGCAATGACAGCGGACCGGGATCGAGCAGCCCGCCGGCGCGGAACTTGTCCCAGGCGCGGGCGTGGCCCGCCATCACCCGGAACAGCGCCAGCGGCGGGGCTCCGCGCATGATGCGGTCGAATTGCGCCTGGATCTCCGGGGGATAAGGCGGGACGAGCGGCGCGATCCGCGGCGTGGCCTGGGACATCAGCTGTCTCCGTTGCTACAATTATCGTAGCAACACGCTACATTATTTGTAGCACCGCGCAAGAGGGCCGGGATGGCGAAACAGGCAGCATCAGGGAGCCGCAACGTCCGCGGCTCGCGCACCGGCCGGCCGATCATGGCGCTGCTCGACCTGCTCGGCCGACGCTGGAGCCTGCGGATCCTGTGGGAATTGCGCGACCAAGCCCTCACCTCCCGCGCATTGCGCACCGCCTGCGACGAGGCCTCGCCGACGGTGCTGCAGGCGCGGCTGACGGAGCTGCGCGACGCAGGGTTCGTGGAGCTGGGCGACGGTGGCGGTTACGGGTTGACGGCACTGGGGCGGGAGCTGTGCGAGACGTTCATGCCGCTGCACCGGTTTGCGGAGAGGTGGAAGAGGTAGAATCTGGACGCAGCCGCGCGCTCCAATCTTCCTTCTCCCCCTGTGGGAGAAGGTGGCGCGAAGCGCCGGATGAGGGGTTGCTTCCGCGAATTCAGAAGCAAGAGATTCACTCGCGGAGAGATACCCCTCACCCGTCTCGCCGCTCTGCGGCGAGCCACCCTCCCCCACAAGGGGGGAGGGAAACAAACTACGCCGCGGCCACCGTCAAATTCGCACCGTCGACCTGCACCACCTTCACCCGCGTCCCGGCCGGCGTATCCGGCCCGGCCACGCGCCACACCGTGTCGCCGAGGCGTACGGTGCCGTTGCCGTCGATGATCGGCTTCTCCAGCGTGAACTCGCGGCCGAGCAATGCCTCGCTGCGCTTGTTCAGGAAGGGGCTGGTGCTTGCGTCCAGCTTCGGCCGCGCGAGCCGGCGCCACACCGGTACGGCGGCGGCCGCGAAGATTGCGAACATCACGAGCTGGATCTGCCACGACACGGCGACAGCAAAGGAGATCAGGCCGACCAGCAACGCGGCGAGGCCGAGCCAGAACAGGAATACGCCCGGCGCCAGCACCTCCAGCGCCATCAGGATGAAGCCGAAGATCAGCCAGTTCCAGGTGCCGAGCGATACGAACATGTCGGTCATGACACGACCTCTTTATGCTGGCGTATGCCCTGATCGGAAAACCGGTCCCCACTTTTCCGGGGCATGCGCTTTAAATTGCCGCATGCCCTCATCGGAAGCGCATGCGCTTTGATTACCCCTATCGCGGCGGTACCGCCGGCGGCGTGGGGCCGGTCGTCGGCACCGAGCCGCCGCGGCGGGCGGCAGCGGCCGCGGACGCCGCGCTTTCGCCGAACGTTGCCTTGGCGATCTCGCCGATGCCGGCGAGCGAGCCCAGCATGCTCATCGCCTCGACCGGAAGCATGATGACCTTCTGGTTCGGCGAGTCGGCCAGTTGCCCGAACGCCTTGATATACTTGTCGGCGATGAAATAGTTCAGCGCGGCGACGTCTCCCTTGGAGATGGCCTCACTGACCATCTGCGTCGCCTTGGCCTCGGCCTCCGCGGAACGTTCGCGGGCCTCGGCGTCGCGGAATGCGGCTTCCTTGCGGCCCTCGGCCTGGAGGATCTGCCCCTGCTTGGCGCCCTCGGCGCGCAGGATCTCGGACTGGCGCTGGCCTTCGGCGGCCAGAATGTCGGCGCGCTTGACGCGCTCGGCCTTCATCTGCCGGCCCATGGCTTCGACGAGATCGGCGGGCGGCACGATGTCCTTGATCTCGATGCGGTTGACCTTGAGGCCCCAGGGCGAGACCGCGGCGTCGACGACGCGGAGCAGGCGCTCGTTGATCTCGTCGCGATGCGACAGCACCTGGTCGAGATCCATCGCTCCCATCACCGAACGGATGTTGGTCATGGTCAGGACCGTGATGGCCTGGGTCAGGTTGGAGACCTCGTAGCTCGCCTTGGCGGCATCGAACACCTGGTAGAAGGCGACGCCGTCCACCGTCACGGTGGCGTTGTCCTTGGTGATGACCTCCTGCTCGGGAATGTCGATCACCTGCTCCATCATGTTGATCTTGCGTCCGACGCGATCGAAATAGGGCACGATCAGATTGAGCCCGGGGCTCAGCGTCTGGGTGTATTTGCCGAACCGCTCGATGGTCCAGTCATAGCCCTGCGGCACCGTCTTCACGCCGGCAACCAGCGTGACGATGACGAGCAAAACCAGAACAATCGCGAAAACATCGAAACCGCTCATATTTCCTCCGAGGCGGGAAAGCCCCTTCCCGCGCTGTCATTGGTCGGGAACGCGACCTTACCGGTTCAGCGGTCACCATTTACGTCGGCGCGGGGCAACATTTCCACAAGAAGTACGGAGGCGGAACGATCGCCGATAAGTATTGTGAGAAAACCCTTGAAAGGGCACGGAGGCAACCTAGCAACGGCCGGTGTCCTAGTTGGACCATGTAAAATTCACCGGCTTCAGCGCGGCGAGCTCGGGCCGCTCCTTGCGCAGCTTCGCCAGTTGGACGRCCGTCGGCCTTGTCTCGAAGCTGCGTTGCTGCCTCGGAAAGACGGTCGCAACGTAATACAGTCCGGGGGCGGGAAGATCGATCTTGGGCGTATGCACCGGCACGAATCCCATCGACGCGCCATTCGGGAGATAGGTGCCCGGGCGCCCCGTCGTCGTATAGTTTTGCAGCTCGAGCCCCGTCGTTCCGACCGCGACCGGAATCGCAACAAAGCCGTCCGGAGCAAGGCTGATCCCTCGCGCATTGATCGCGGGAAAACCGTTGTGAACGAACTGAAGATAGTTGATCGTCTCGCTGCCGCCGTTTGCGACCAGGACAATCGCCGTATCGCTCTTGACGGCACCGCCGGCCCGCACCGCTTCCGGATACATGGTCGACGCAACGTCCCCGGTCGTGTTGCAGCCAGCGAGTCCGCAGGCCACGACAGCCAAAAGCAACAATCCCCGCATGTAATCGCGCCCGCCCCGTTCGAGCCGCATCGCTCGCGGCAACATCCCCACCGTCATTCTGCCCCAGGAATTCCGGAATCACCAGTCGAAGGTAGCACCGGCGCCCCTATTCAACCACGGTGTTGGCGAGCGCAAGCAGCGAGGGCGACATGGTCAGCCCCAGCGCCCTCGCCGTCTTCAGGTTGATCGCGAGCTCGAATTTGGTGGGGTTCTGGACCGGCAGGTCGGCTGCCTGCGCGCCCTTCAGGATGCGATCGATGTAGTTGGCGGCGCGGCGAAGCTGCTCGGCGCTGTCGGTGCTGTAGGACATCAGCCCGCCCTCGTCGACGAAGGTGCGGCTCCAGAACACCGCCGGCACGCGGGCTTCACCGATTGCAGCCAGGAGCTGGGCGCGATTGGCCATGGTGAAGAAGTCAGGCAGCACCAGCAGGCCGCCGTCCTTCCGCGAAGCCAGCGCGGCGATCGAGCCGGAGTCATGGACCGGCGCCGCCTCGACCGTCACGTGAAGTGTCCGCGCGGCTTCCTCGATCGTGCGCAGCATCAGGGGCGCGAACGGCGCGGTGGCTGGATTGTAGACGACGAAGACGCGGGACACTTTTGGCGTGACCTGCGTCAGCATCTCCAGCCATTTGCCGGCGAGCGGGCCGTCGTAATCGGTGAAGCCGGTGATGTTGCCGCCGGGATGAGCGAGGTTTTTGACAAAGCCCTGGCTGACGGGATCGGTGACGACGGCGAACACGATCGGAATCGCCGTGGTGCGCTGGCGTAGCTCCTCGACCGAGGGCGTGCCGACCGCGAGCAGGATGTCCGGCTTGAGCGCCACGAGTTCGTCGGCGAGGCGCGCGATGCGTGCCCGATCGCCGGCGCCGCTGCGCCAATCGATCCTGAGGTTGTCGTGCTCCTTCCAGCCATGGGCGGCGAGCGTCTCGACCAGGATCGTGCTGCGGGCCTGCCCGATCGCGTCATCGGCGGCCGTGACCGAGAGCACGCCGAGCCGCCGCGTCGCGTTCGGCTGCTGCGCCAGCACCGAGGCCGGCAGCGCGGCAATCGTCCCAAGAAGCGCCAAAGTCTGGCGGCGGTTCATGGGACACGCCATCAGATCCAGCCCTGAAGCTCGCGCAGCACCAGGGTGCGGATCACGTCCATGCCGGGATCGCTGTCGTTGAGGCAGGGGATCGCGGAAAACTGCTCGCCGCCACTATGCTTGAAGATCTCGGCATTCTCCTGCGCRATCTCCTCCAGCGTCTCCAGGCAGTCGGCGGCGAAGCCCGGCGTCACCACCGCGATGCGGCGCACGCCTTCCTTGGCCAGGCGCTCCATGGTCTTGTCGGTGTAGGGCTGGAGCCACTCGTCATTGCCGAAGCGCGACTGGAAGGTCAGCAGCAGTTTCGTCTCGTCCATGCCGAGCCGGCGGCGCAGCGCATCCGTCGTGGCGACGCAGTGGGACTGATAGGGATCGCCCTTGTCGACATAGGATTTCGGCATGCCGTGGAAGGATGCCACGATCAGCCCCGGCGTGAACGGCAGCGTCGCCAGATGCGTCTCGATCGAGATCGCGAGCGCCTCGATATAGGCCTCGTCCTCGTAATAAGGCGGCGTCACCCGCAGCGTCGGCTGGTTCCGCAAGCGGGCGAGCACGCGGAACACTTCGTCGCAGACCGTCGCCGAGGTCGAGGCGGAATATTGCGGATAGAGCGGCACGGCGAGGATGCGGTCGCACCCCTTCGCGATCAGCGCATCGATGCCCGACTTGATCGAGGGATTGCCGTAGCGCATCGCCCAGTCCACGACGACGTGGTCGCTGTCAGACAGTGCGGCCGCAAGCTTGTCGGCTTGCGAGCGCGTGATGGTCTTCAGCGGCGACTCGTTCCGCTCATTGTTCCAGATCTTCTGATAGTCCAGCGCCTTGGTGCGGGGACGGCTGCGCAGGATGATGCCGTTGAGCACGAACTGCCAGACCAGCCCCTGGTCCTCGATGACGCGGGCGTCCGAGAGGAATTCCTTGAGATAGACCCGCACGCCGGGCGCATCGGCCGTATCGGGCGTGCCGAGATTGACCAGGAGCACGCCGACGCGCCGCAGGCCGGACCGGACGGCGGGCTTTTGCGCTGCGATGGGGGCAATTGTCGTCATGATCAGTTGCGTCGCGCGTTGCTCCGAACTTGTCAAGATGAGGTCGATTTCGCTAGGGTCGCGCCCAAGCGGGGAGGGGCTGATGACACTCGCGGAATTCTGCGTATTGGGAGCGCTGCTGCTTTATCTGGCGACGATCGTCTCGATCAAATGGACGCGGTTTCGCATCTTCGACAATTCCCGGCCGCGCGACCCCGCCTTCTTCGAGGATGCGCTGGCGCAGCGCGCGCTTGGTGCCCACCAGAACGGCATCGAGACCTTTCCGTTCTTCGCCTTCGCGGTGCTGCTTGCCGAATTCCGGGATTCGCCGCAGCGGCTGATCGACGAGCTCGCCGTGCTCTTCCTGATCGTGCGGATCGCCTACGTGCTGACCTATCTCGGCAACCGCCCGACGCTGCGCTCCATCCTCTGGAGCATCGGTTTTGCGATCAATCTCGGGATCTTCTTCATGCCGGCGCTGAAGCGGTTTTTGCCGGTGTGATCTTTCTTCCTTCTCCCCTTGTGGGAGAAGGTGGCGCGCATAGCGCGACGGATGAGGGGTATCTCTCCGCACGATTCAATCGTGAGAGGTTTGCTCGCGGAGAGATACCCCTCACCCGTCTCGCCGCTACGCGGCGAGCCACCCTCCCCCACAAGGGGGGAGGGAAAGAGCAACCTTAAAAACACGTCGTCCGTTCGGCGGCGATGTAGCCGAACAGCAGGCCCGCGCCGAACAGCAGTACGAGGCCGGCGGCGCCGAATTCGATGCCGCGCATGAACAGCGCGCCGCCGCCGTCGCGCCCGGCGCTGAGGCGGGCGGCGATGTCCTTGGCGGAGACGGCGACGACGGCGATGGCCGCGACCGTAATGGCGGTGCCGAGCCCCATCAGCAAGGTCGCGGCGATGCCGGCCCAGAACAGGCCCTGCGCGAGCGCGAACACCAGTACCAGGATCGCACCCGAGCAGGGCCGAATGCCGACGGTCAGGATCGCAGCGAACCCGCGCCGCCAGCCGCCGGGGCCGGCGAGCTCGCTCGGCGTCGGACCGTGGGAATGGCCGCAATGCTCGTCATGGACGTGGTCATGCGCATGGTGGTGATGGGCGTGGGCGTGACCATGGTCGTGATGATGGTGATCATGACCGTGATCGTGGTCATGATGGTCATGGGCATCATGGTGATGGCCGTGATCATGATGGTCGTGCGGCACGCCGGCGATCGCCGGCACCGGCTGGACCGCCTGCAGCGCGCGGATGAAGGTGCGGCCCTTGACCCAGACCAGCCGCAGGCCGAACAGCGCGATCAGGCCATAGCTCGCGATCTCGATTGCGCCCTCCGCCTTGCACATGGTCTTGGCGGTCGCGTTCAGCACCCAGGCCGAGATGCCGACGATCAGGATCGCCACCAGCGACTGCATCAGCGCCGAGGCAAACGACAGCGCGATGCCGCGCCGCGCGGTCTCGCGGTTGGCGACGAGATAGGAGGCGATCACCGCCTTGCCGTGGCCGGGGCCGGCAGCGTGGAAGATGCCATAGGCAAAGGAGATGAAGAGCAGCGTCCACACCGCCGAGCCGTCGGACTTGGCGGCGCGGATGGTCGCCGACATCTGGCGATAGAACTCCGACTGCTTTGCCAACAGCCAGCCAATGACGCCGCTGGCCTCGGGCTCCGCGGCCTGCGCCGGGCGTGGTGCACCGAACGGATTTTGCGCGAGGAGATCGTGAAGCGCGGCGTCCGCCACACCCAGCACGACGACAGCCGCAGCGCAGGCAAGCAGCCCGCGTGCGAACGGGGAGAGTTGCGGCTTCAAGGGCAATCCACCGTGATCTTGTTGGCGAACATCATGCCGAAATTCGAGTTCTCACCGTTCAGGAAGGTCTGCTCGTTGAGCTTCTGCGCGGCGGCGGAGCCGTCGCTGGGCMGATCGAGCTTCATCTGGCAGCCGGCGGGCGCGCCGACCAGCTTGACCGGATTGTCCTTGGCCATCTGGAAGTCGATGAAATAGGAGCGGTCGAACACTTCGAGCACCAGCTGCTTGGGCTTGACCGGGTTCTTCAGCGGCAGCGTGAAGTGCAGGGTCAGCACGGTATCCTTGTAGTCGAGGAAGTAGTCGACCGGCTCGTTAAAACGCTCCTTCTTGCCGTCGCCTCGCGCGAAGGTGAAGTAGGCGTATTCCTTCAGCGACTCGACATTGGTCTGCGCCAGCGGCCCGAGCTCCTCGCGCGTATAGGCGCCCTTGGTCTTGCTCTCGAGCCCCTGCAGGGCATAGGCCGAGAACATGTCATCAAAGGTCCAGGCGTGGCGGACGCCGGTGATCGAGCCGTCGGCGGCGTAGAGCAGCTCGCTGGTCGCGGTGATCCAGACATGCGGATGCGCCCGCGCCGCGCCGGCTGCGAACGTCATCGCAGCGGCGAGCAACAGGCCGAACAGGGCACGCATGCCCATCAGGCTGCCTTTGCGCCATCGAGCAGGCCGCGCCGGCGGAGCAGCGCGTCGGGCTCCGGCGGGCGGCCGCGGAAGGCTTCATAGGCGGCCTCGGGATCGACCGATCCACCCGAGGAGTAGATGTCGTCGTGCAGGCGCTTTGCCACTGCAGGATCGAAGATGTCGCCGGCCTCCTCGAAGGCGCCGAAGGCGTCGGCGTCCATCACCTCCGACCACATGTAGCTGTAGTAACCGGAGGCATAATGGTCGCCGGAGAAGATGTGGCCGAACTGGGTGGGGCGGTGGCGCAGCGAGATCTCCTCGGGCATGCCGATCTTCTCCAGCTCCTTCTTCTCGAAGGCGCGGACATCCTGCGCGGCGGAAGCCGGCTGGGTGTGGAATTCGAGATCGACCAGCGCCGAGGAGACGAACTCGACCGTGGCAAAGCCCTGGTTGAACTTTCGTGCGGCGAGGAAGCGCTGGAGCAGATCGTCCGGCAGCGGCTCGCCGGTCTGGTAGTGGCGGGCGAACTGCTGCAGCACCTCGGGCCGCTCCTGCCAGTGCTCGTAGAGCTGGGACGGCAGCTCGACGAAGTCGGTGAACACCGCGGTGCCCGAGAGTGACGGATAGGTCACATTGGAGAGCATGCCGTGCAGGCCGTGGCCGAACTCATGGAACAGGGTCCGGGCATCGTCGGGCGACAGCAGCGAGGGCTCGCCGTTCGCGCCCTTGGCGAAGTTGCAGACATTGATGACGAGCGGCGCGATCTCGCCGTCGAGCTTCTGCTGGTCGCGCAGCGAGGTCATCCAGGCGCCGGAGCGCTTCGACGGCCGGGCATAGTAGTCGCCGTAGAACAGCGCCTTGTGCTTGCCGTCCGGCCCCTTTACCTCCCAGACCCTTACATCCGGGTGCCAGGCCGGCACGTCCTTGCGCTCCTCGAAGGTGATGCCGAACAGGCGGGTGGCGCAGTCGAAGGCGGCGGCGATCATGTGATCGAGCGTAAGATACGGCTTGATCGCGGCGTCGTCGAAATTGGCGCGCTGGAGGCGGAGTTTTTCGGCATAGAAGCGCCAGTCCCAGGGCGCGAGCTTGAAATTGCCGCCCTCTTCCGTGATCAGCGCCTGCATCTCGTCGCGGTCGGAGAGCGCACGCGCACGCGCCGGCTTCCAGACCCGCTCCAGCAGGCCGCGCACCGCATCCGGCGTCTTGGCCATGGAATCCTCGAGCCGGTAGGCGGCGAAGGTCGGATAGCCCAGAAGCTTGGCGCTCTCCTCGCGCAGTTGCAGGATCTCGACGATGGTGCCGTTGTTGTCGTTGGCATTGCCGTTGTCGCCGCGCGCCGTGAAGGCCTTGTAGACCTTCTCGCGCAGGTCGCGGCGGGCCGAGCTCTTCAGGAACGGCTCGGTCGAGGAGCGCGACAGCGTGACGATGGCCTTGCCGTCCATGCCGCGCTCTTCCGCCGCAGCCTTGGCGGCTGCGACGAAGCTCTCCGGCAGGCCCTCGCGGTCGGCCTCCCCCAACTCCATGAACCACTCCTGCTCGTCGCCAAGCAGGTGGTGGCTGAAGCCGGTGCCGAGTTGGGCGAGCTTCTCGTTGATCTCCGCCATCCGCGCCTTCGCCTCTTCGGAGAGGCCGGCACCGGAACGGTGGAACCGGGTGTAGGTGCGCTCCAGCAGCCGGAGCTGCTCGGGCGAAAGACCAAGAGCGGCGCGGTTCTCGTGCAGATGGGCGATGCGACCAAACAGCACGGCGTTCATCATGATCGGATTCCAGTGCCGCGCCATCCGCAAGGAGACCTCCTTGTCGATCTCCAGGATGGCCGGGTTGGAATGCGCCGAGACGAGGTCGTAGAAGACCGCCGCGACCTTGGTGAGGAGCTTGCCGGAGCGCTCCAGCGCCGTGATGGTGTTGGCGAAGTCGGCGGCCGCCGGATCGTTGGTGATCGCCGCGATCTCCGCGGAGTGATCGGCGAAGGCCTGCTCGAAGGCCGGCAGAAAGTGCTCGGGCTTGAGCTCGTCGAAGGGCGGGGTCGCAAACGGCGTCACCCAGGCCTTCAGCAGCGGGTTGGTCTCGGGGTCCGTGGTTTGGCGGGGGTCTGACATCGCAAGTCCCGGTTTTTGTGGCTCGATTGTTGGGGTCAGCTATAGCACGCGATGGGGCTTTTTTGGGCCATTTGCCCTTGCTCCCGGCCGCCTTTTCGGGGAGATTGCGGCCCTCGAAGCCACGGACCCCAGAGCTCATGAACGCGCCTGCCTCCTCTTCCCGTCAGATCGTCTGGCCAAGCGTCATCACTGTCGTCAGCGCGGCCATACTGATCGGCGCCGAAGTATTCGGCGCCGCGTTCGCCGGCGGCTGGGCGCTCGCGATCCTGTTCGGGCTCGGCGATCAGGGCACGCACATCCTCCAGGCTGTGCTGTTCGCGCTCGGCGTGCTCGTGATGACCGCGTTCATCCGCGCGGCTCAGCGCGTCGAGCCGTTCACGAAGCGCCGCTGACGCTTCCTCGCGCGCGCAAGACGCGCGCACGGCTGAGAAAACTTAACGCGCGTTCATCTTCCGCGTCGYTCGCGCAACACTGCGCAAGCAGATGTTAGGCAATTCTGTCCTCAGCCTAAAAAAATTCTTGCGAAGCTGAGTCAAAACGCTTATGTGCGCTCTTGCCCAATTTCGCACGTGCCTGTGGTCGTGTGTCAGTCGGTAGGTATCCGGACAAGAGGCCGGACAGCCGCCAAGGGGTGAAGAAGCCGAGGGGCTCTTCGGAAGTGCGGAAGTCGCGAGACCGAAAGGTCGGACGAGGAAGCAAACCCGGAGCGTCCAGCATCTCTCTCAAAGAGATGCCTAGTCGAAGGTGACTTCACTTTTTGCAACCGTGACTGGCAGCCGGAGGCGAACCGGCGCACCCCGCTCTCAACGGGGGACGCGACTTAAAGCAACGACGGATCGGGCTTTTTTGGTCTCTACCGGCAGTCCAACGCCGGCGCGGGCTACTGAAAAGGCTTGTCCTTCATTGCCAGGTGTGCGGGCGGGAAATTCCCAACCAATCCACGGCAGCACAGTCTGATGTGAGTCTTTGGCTCGTCACGCCTCCATCGCGTGATCTGGCCGGRGCGCTCTTATCCGACGACATTTTTTGAACGGATCCCCGTCGCTGGGCCGTTTGGGAGAGTGCTATGACCGAACGTATTCAGGAATTCCTGCGCAACCGCCGCAGCGAGGGCCGGGACACCGAGCCTTGCCTCGTGGTCGACCTCGAGGTCGTGCGCGACAACTACCAGACCTTTGCCAAGGCGCTGCCCGACAGCCGCGTGTTCTATGCCGTCAAGGCGAACCCGGCGCCGGAAGTGCTCTCGCTGCTGGCGTCCATGGGCTCCTGCTTCGACACCGCGACGGTCGCCGAGATCGAAATGGCGCTGGCCGCGGGTGCGACGCCCGACCGCATCTCCTTCGGCAACACGATCAAGAAGGAGCGCGACATCGCGCGCGCCTTCGCGCTCGGCATCCGGCTGTTCGCGGTCGACTGCGTTCCTGAGGTCGAGAAGGTCGCCCGTGCCGCTCCCGGCGCGAAGGTGTTCTGCCGCATCCTCTATGACTGCGCCGGCGCCGAATGGCCGCTGTCGCGCAAGTTCGGCTGCGACCCGGAAATGGCTGTCGACGTGCTCGACGTTGCCAAGCGCCTGGGCCTGGAGCCGTGCGGCATCTCCTTCCATGTCGGCTCGCAGCAGCGCAAGGTGAAGGCGTGGGACCGTGCGCTGGCGATGGCCTCGCAGGTGTTCCGCGACTGCGCCGAGCGCGGCATCAACCTCTCCATGGTCAACATGGGCGGCGGCTTCCCGACCAAGTACCTGAAGGACGTGCCGCCGGTGGTCACCTACGGCCGCTCGATCTTCCGCGCGCTGCGCAAGCACTTCGGCAACCAGATTCCGGAGACCATCATCGAGCCGGGTCGTGGCATGGTGGGCAATGCCGGCATCATCGAATCCGAAGTCGTGCTCATCTCGAAGAAGAGCGACGATGACGAGGTACGCTGGGTCTATCTCGACATCGGCAAGTTCGGCGGTCTCGCCGAGACCATGGACGAGTCGATCCGTTACGCCATCCGCACCCCGCATGACGGTGCGGACATGACGCCGTGCGTGCTCGCAGGCCCGACCTGCGACAGCGCCGACGTGCTGTACGAGAAGAGCCCGTATCCGCTCCCCGTCACGCTCGAGATCGGCGACAAGCTGCTGATCGAAGGCACCGGGGCCTATACGTCGACCTACTCGGCGGTGGCGTTCAACGGCATCCCGCCGCTGAAGACGTACCACATCTGATTTGCCGCATCTGATCCGCCTCTCGTTTTGAGGCCTGACGAACCCGGGAGCCGGTCCGCCCGCTCCCTTCCTGACATTGCCATTCTGACGACGTCTTGAGCCGGCGTGCTTCTCGCACGCGGGTCCAAGCGGGGACTGACGCGCCATGACTGCTTTTCGGAAGCCACAAGTCGCCCTCACTTCGAAAGCCGCTCCGTTCGCGATCCGTGCGGAACGTGCTGCCGACGTCGCCGCCCGTGAAGCGCTGCTGGATGCCTGCTTTGGCGAGAACCGCCATGACCGCACCTGCCAGCGCCTGCGCGACGGACGTGCACCTGCCGCAGGCCTTGCCCTGTCGGCTGTGCGCGAGGGGACACTCGTGGGAACCGTGCGGCTGTGGCACGTCAGCGCCGGAGGCAGGCCCGCTTTGGTCCTCGGACCGCTGGCGGTGGACCCTGCCTTCCGCGAGCTCGGGATCGGCGCCGCGCTGATGCAACAAGCGCTGGCCRCCGCCCGGGCACGGGGGCATGCCGCCGTGATCCTGCTCGGCGATGCCCCCTATTACGCCCGCTTCGGCTTCTCGCCCGAGAAGACCGGCGCATTGATGCTGCCCGGCCCGTTCGAGCGCGATCGCCTGCTGGCGATCGAATTCCAGGCCGGTGCGCTGGATGGCGTTGAGGGGATGATCGTCCCGACCGGCGCGGCCCTGCCCAAACGGAGGGTAGTTCGCGCCCTCCAGGCGCACGCGGCCTAAGGGATTGCCATGATGGCGACGACTTAAGCCGCATTCCGCGGCGACGCCCGCGCGTGCCCATTCCTTTGGGGTTGCGCGGGCCTGAGAAACGCCCTTTAACCCGCCAAACACCCCCTTCAGTCGAGGCCCACGACCATGTCCCGTCGCCTGATCTCCACCGGCTCTCCCCTCGAGAAGACCGTCGGCTACAGCCGCGCCGTGATCGACGGCGAGTTCGCCTTTGTCGCCGGAACCACCGGCTATGACTACACGACGATGACGATGCCGGCCGATGTCACGAGCCAGTCACGCAACTGCTTCAAGACCATCGAAGCCGCCCTGAAGGAGGGCGGATTCGAGATGGCCGATATCGTCCGTGCGACCTACTACGTCACCGACGCCAGCTACATCGATGCCCACTTCGCCGTCTGCGGCGAGGTTCTCGGCGACATCAGGCCGGCTGCGACACTGCTTGTCGTCAGCGCGCTCGCCAAGCCCGAGATGAAGGTCGAGATCGAAGTCACCGCCAAGCGCCGCAGCGCCTGATCCACCCCCCACCCTTTGTCTGCCAGCACGTTCCGGAGAAACCATCCCATGAGCCACCCCTCGCAGATCTACGCGAAGATCACTGGTCCCATCGTCATGGTCGGCTTCGGCTCCATCGGCAAAGGCACGCTGCCGATGATCGAGCGGCATCTCGACTACGACAAGTCGCGCGTCACCGTGATCGATCCCAAGGACGAGGGCCGCAAGGCGCATTGCGAGAAGCAGAACGTCCGCTTCATCCAGAAGGCCGTGACCCGGGACAATTACCGGGAGTTGCTGACCCCGCTGCTCACCGAAGGCGGCGGCCAGGGTTTTTGCGTCAATCTCTCGGTCGATACCGGCTCCACCGACATCATGGAGCTCTGCAACGAGCTCGGCGCGCTCTACATCGATACCGTCAACGAGCCCTGGCTCGGTTTCTATTTCGATTCCTCGAAGGGTCCGGAAGCGCGCTCCAACTACGCCCTTCGCGAAGCGACGCTGGCCGCCAAGAAGGCGCGCCCGGCGGGCTCGACGACGGCCGTTTCCTGCTGTGGCGCCAATCCCGGCATGGTCTCCTTTTTCGTCAAGCAGGCGCTGCTCAATGTCGCCGCGGATCTGAAGCTCAATGCCCCCAAGCCGAAGACCAAGGCCGAGTGGGCCGATTTGATGCGGCAGGCCGGCATCAAGGGCATCCACATCGCCGAACGCGACACCCAGCGCTCCAAGTCGCCGAAAGAGCCTGACGTCTTCGTCAACACCTGGTCGGTGGAAGGTTTCCTGTCGGAAGGCGTGCAGCCGTCCGAACTCGGCTGGGGCACCCACGAGAAATGGATGCCCGAGAATGCGCGGACCCACGAAGCCGGCTGCGGCGCAGCCATCTATCTGATGCAGCCCGGCGCCAACACGCGCGTGCGCACCTGGTGCCCGACCCGCGGCGCGCAGTACGGCTTCCTCGTCACCCACAACGAGTCGATCTCGATCTCCGATTACTTCACGGTGCGTGACGCATCGGGCACGGCGGTCTACCGGCCGACCTGCCACTACGCCTACCATCCGGCCGACGATGCCGTGCTGTCGCTGCACGAAATGTTCGGGCGTGCCGCGAAGATGCAGGAAAAGCACCACATCCTCGATGAGAACGAAATCGTCGACGGCATCGACGAGCTCGGCGTGCTGCTGTTCGGCCACGACAACAATGCCTACTGGTACGGCTCGCAGCTCTCCATCGAAGAGACCCGCCAACTCGCGCCCTATCAGAACGCCACCGGCCTGCAGGTGACCTCCGCCGTGCTCGGCGGCATGGTGTGGGCGCTGGAGAACCCGAACGAAGGCATCGTCGAAGCCGACGAGATGGATTTCGATCGTCTGCTGGAGATCCAGCTGCCGTATCTCGGCCCGGTGAAGGGTTTCTACACCGACTGGACGCCGCTGACGGATCGTCCGGGACTGTTCCCGGAAGACATCGACACGAGCGATCCCTGGCAGTTCCGGAATGTCCTGGTGCGTTGATCGCGCACCACGCCTGATCGATCATGATGCCCGGCCTCGCGCCGGGCATCTCGTTTCGCGACCTATCATTTGGCCAAGTTACTTCGCCAAGTAATCGAACGCCACGCTGCCGAGCCCGAGCGTCAGGTCCGCTTTGAAATGCAGCGCCGAGACCACCTCGCGCACCGGCAGGCGGGCGACGTCGCAGAGTGCGTGGGGAAACAGGCCGAGCGCGGCAGGGCCGGTCCAAGCTTCCTTCAGCACGACATCATCGAGATGAAACCGCACCAGCTCGCAGATCCGCGGGCTGCCGTCGACATGCGGGATGATCTTCAGGATGAAGTTCGGCGCCGCCATCGATTTCAGCACCATGTCGTGGTCGACCTTGCGGTGCTTGTAACCCATCGTGGCCGAGGCGCAGAGGACCGAGCCGTAATGCAGCGAACCGACCAGGACGTCGCTCTCGATCGCGATCTTGGGCCTAGCGAGCTTCTTCGGAAAGCCCCACAGCTCGCGGCCGCCGGCGATCGGGGCCTCGTCGTCCAGATACATCGCGTGGGTGTAGCCGCCCTCCTCGCCCTTGAAGCGGACCGGGATCACCTGCCCGGTTTCGGTGTAGTCGCCGAATCCGGTCGAGTCGGGCATGCGAATGAATTCGTATTTCACCACCGGCTCCGCTACCTCGAGCGGCTCGGGCACGATGGCGGCGAGGGCTTCGGGATCGGTCCTGTAGGTGATGATGAAATATTCGCGGTCGAAGAAGCGATATGGCCCCGGCGGGAATGCCGGGTTGGTGAGCGGCATCGAATAAGCGGTGCGGCGGACGTCTTCGATCTTCATGGGAGGCCCCATCTGTCGTTGGCGCGACAGATTATGGAACGGGCCGGTTGCCGAGGCGAGATCAAATGCGCGTCACAATACGCCGGCCGCCGGGCTACTTCTCCTTGATCGGCGGCGCGATCTTCTCCGCGGGCGCCGCCGGCAGTGCCGGCTTGGTCGCCGCGTCCTGAGTCTGCGGGTCGGGGCGCGCGGGCTCGGGGGCCGGCGTGGTCGGCCGGTCGCCGCCGGGCTTGGCTTCCGCGGGCGTCTTGTCCTGATCGCCGGATGGCGTGCCTTGGAGCGGTTGCGTCGCCTGCGCCGTCTGCGTCCGGCTCTCGGCCCGGATCTGCGCCAGCGAGAGGCCTGACACCACGACGCCTGCTGCGAACAGCGAGCAGGCGATCATCAGGTCGCGTTTCAGTCTGCGCTTGCCATTTGGGCCGGGCATGTCGATCACCGCCTTTATCCGCGGGATCAACGAACTTGCCCGACTGCGGTTCCGTGCCGGACGAGGCGGGAACCGTGCCTTCGCACGCCAAAACGCCGCGCTCAGTCTGAGGTGTTAACCTCCCAGGTGGCGTGGCGCACGCCCGGCAGGTGCTGGAGATCGGTCGCCACCGCGTTCAGCTCGTTCGGATCGACCGCGGTCGCGACCAGCTTTGCGACAATCTCGATCAGGTCATCCCCAGTCTCAACCACGTCGATATCGGCCACCGGATATTTCGCGGCCTCCAGCTTGTCGACGAGCCGGTCGCGCATGTCGGGCAGGGCGTCGGCCGCGACGGCCAGCTTGAAATAGTAGGTCGCCTCCGAGGTCTTCTCGTTCAGCGGAATGCGGTTGATGGCGTTGACCAGTGGGCGCAGCATGGTGTTGCCGGCGATGACGAACACGGTCAGCGCGGCCGCCTGTGCGACCATGTCGGCGCCGGCGCAGGAGCCGACCGCGGCCGAAGCCCACAGCGTCGCCGCGGTGTTGAGCCCGCGCACGTCCATGCCCTGCTTCATGATGACGCCGGCGCCGAGGAAGCCGATGCCTGAGACGACATAGGAGATCACGCGGACCGCGCCGTCGGCGCCGGTCAGGTGCATGGCGAGATCGACGAAGGCGGCGGCACCGACCGCGACCAGCACGTTGGTGCGCAGGCCCGCGGTGCGCTGGCGGTACTGCCGCTCGGCGCCGATCAGCGTGCCCAGCACGAAGGCCGTGAACAGGCTGACCAGCGTGTCCGCGAAGTCAGCAATCTGGAAGGTCGTCAAAAACCGCATGGTCCCTCGCACGGGTTGGCAAACGATCTATGCGAGAGTGCCGACGAGGTCAATTTGAACGGGCACCGGCTGTGGAAGCCTATGCCCGGTCGTCTTGTTTTCTCCGCTTTAGTGGGCGGCCGCGAGCAACGTCTGCTGGGGCGGCGTATAGCTCAGCACTGTGCCGCCATTGCCGTCCGCCGAGAGCGCGAAGGACGAGGCCGAGTATTGCGCCAGCAGCGCCCAGGAGTAGCTCTGGCCGCCGTCGGTCGTGACCGTCAGATTGTTCGCGCTGTCGACATCGACGCTGCTGATCACCGTGTTGCGGAAGTCGATGGTGTCGTCAGCGCCGAAATTGGCGATCGCGCCAGACAGGCCCGTCGGCGCGTCGAGCACCAGCGCTGCGCCGTTCGAGCCGCCGAAATCGACGTTCTGGAGCAGGCCGCCGGCGTAGACATGCTCGCTGCCGCCGTCGAGATGCGTATTCGCAGCCATGCCGGTTGCGGCGACATCCTGCTCGCCGCCGCCGCTGACGGTGGCGCCGGTCACCGTGCCCGCCACGAACTGGTAGCCGCCGCTGATCGTCGACACTGCCGTCGGTGGCGCCGGAGTCCACATACTGGAAGCCGCCGGTCTCGATGGTCGTGGCGGTGGTTGCGCCGCCCGAACCGACATATTGCCGCCCGCCGGCATTGATGGTGGTGCCGGTGGCATGGCCGTCCGTGAGCACCTGCTGCTCACCGTCGAGCACGGTGTTGGTGACTGTCCCCTGGGAAACGTCCTGATAGCCGCCCGCCGCAACGGTCGTGCCATCCGCACTGCCGCCCTGATAGACATGCTGGATGCCGCCGCTCTCGACAAGAACCGCGATAGACGTCCCGTAGTCGTACTGAACGCCGCCTGCGCCAACGGTCGCGCTCGTCGTTGACCCGACGATGTACTGCCGGCCACCAGCGATGGTCGCACCGCTGTCGGTGGCGCCGGCGTCGACATACTGGAAGCCGCCGATCGCGATGGTCGTATTGGTGGTCGCGCCACCGGAGCCGACATATTGCCGGCCACCGGCATTGATGACGGTGCCGGCAGCCTGGCCACCGGCAAGCACCTGCTGATTGCCGGCGAGCACGGTGTTGGTGGCCGTCCCCTGGTAGACGTCCTGATAGCCGCCCGCAGCAACGGTGGTGCCGCTGGCACTGCCGCCCTGATAGACGTGTTGGGAGCCGCCGCTCTGGACCATTGCGCCGGTCGCTGTGCCGTAATCGTATTGATTGCCACCCGAGCCGATCGTGGCATTCGCGCTGCTGCCCGTCACATATTGCGTACCGAAGACAGTCGCATCGTGGTCGGCGCCGGCCGTGCTTTGGGTGCCAAGAGCCTCGATGACGGTGCCGTAGGTGCTGCCGTTGACGTAGATGTTCTGGAGTCCGCCCGACTTGATCGTGGTGTGGATCGCCGTGTTGCCGACCGTTTGCGTGCCATAAAGCACCGTGTCCTTGGCGGTCCCCTGGAAGCTCACGAGCTGAGTGGCGCCAGCCTGCACCAGGGTCCCGGTCGCCGTGCCGTATTCGAGCCCTTGGCTCCCACCATTGTATATCGTTGCCCCGGTCGAGGTCCCGCGGACGATTTCGCCCGCGCCAGAGAGAACGATCGCGCCGGTCTCCGCGGCGTTGGAATCCACGGTGAAGAAACTGTCGACAACCACCGCGTTGGCGAGCTGCGTGCTGGAGACCAGCGTATAGTTGCCCCTGATGAGCGTATAGGTCGGCGAGGCGCCGACATTGCCTGCGGCATCCGAGAATCTAGCCACGATCGTCGTCAATCCGTATGGCACGACCTGGCTATTGAACTGCCACGATCCGGTCGCGCTGGAGACGATCACGTCGGTCCCTCCGATCGAGACGGTCACCTGCGCCGGCACGTCGGTCGTCCCCTGCAGGGTGACCTTCGGGTTTGACACCGACGAGTCGGCCGACAAATTGATGCCCGTGATCCCGAGCGATGCGGTCGCATCGACCGTGAAGGTGAACGCCGGGCCGACGCTGCTGTTGCCGTGGGAGTCGGTCGCAGCCGCGACATAGCTGTAAGTGGTGCCGTCCTGCAGGCCGGACACGCCGAGGCTCCACGTGCCGTTCTGGCCGACCGTGGCCGTGCCGACGACTGCGTGAGTCATGGCGTCGGTGACCGAGATGGTGTCGCCGGCATTGCCGGTGCCGGCCAACGTCGTCGCCCCACCATGGAAATGCGCCGCGTTGATGTAATTGTTGCC
This sequence comes from Bradyrhizobium sp. P3_C3, assembly GCF_056402655.1. NCBI lineage: Bacteria > Pseudomonadati > Pseudomonadota > Alphaproteobacteria > Hyphomicrobiales > Nitrobacteraceae > Bradyrhizobium > Bradyrhizobium sp. P3_C3. The sequence goes on from NZ_JBFUGY010000053.1 coordinate 41,246, forward strand.
GTCGGCGCCGAGGGTGACGTCCCCGTCGGTGATGGTCAGAGCCGGCGACGTCCGTACGATCGTGTACGCCGGTCCCGTCTCGCTGGATGAACCGGTCAGCAGGATATCGGTGCCCGAACTTTGAGTGAAAGGATTGGTGCCGAATTGATATCCGACCAGAACGTCGGCCTTGCCGTCGCCGTTCAGGTCACCGGCGCCGATCTGCCCGGCGGTCTTGTCGAGCGGCGAGATCCTCACTTGCCCGAACGTGCCGTCGCCGTGACCGAAGAAGGTCGAGAGCGTGTTGTTGGTTCCGACGACCACGAGATCAGCCACGCCATCGCCGTTGATGTCGGCGACCGCGCCGGATCCGATCGTACCCGCCGCCTGAAGAGTCGTCCCGGACGAGGTGAAAGTGCCGTCGCCGTTGCCGAGCAGGATCGAGATTGTGGCGCTGCTGACGGCCGCCATGTCGAGCTTGCCGTCACCGTTGAAATCGCCGGTGAGGACAGATGTCGCCGTCCCGACCGGGGACGACGGAGCCTGGAACGTGCCGTCACCATTGCCGAAGCTCAGCGCTATTGCCAGATTGGTCGAATTCCTCGTCACGAGGTCGAGCTTGCCGTCTCTATTGAAGTCGCCATAGGCGATGGAGCCGACGCCGAGATTCGTGGTGATGGCAGTCCCAAACGTACCGTTGCCATTTCCTGGCAGGACCGTGCTGCCGACGACGATGTCGAGCACGCCATCGCCGGTCACGTCGATCACTTTAGGTGTTTGATAGACGCCGCTGCCGGCGGAATAGCTCGTGTTGGCCCCGAACGTGCCGTTACCGTTGCCGAGACGAACAGTCACGGTACCGTCGAGGGTGACCTGTGCGATGTCCAGCTTGCCGTCGCCATTCAGATCGGCAAGCGCCAGCAAGGGCAATAGGCCTGGGCTCGAGGTGTTCGAGGCTGAGGAGAAGTGACCGGTGCCGTCGTTCAGCGCCACGCTGACGTAGCTCGGGTTGACGTTGACGTCGCCGATCGCGAAGGACGTCGGGCTGTTTACGGTCAGCTTCGATTCGGATTGGTACGGTCCGACATAGTAACCATTGGTATCGTGGACGTTGCTTCCCGTGAACTGGAGCGCCACCGAGCCGGAGCCGAATCCGGTATTCACCGTGACCGTATAGCTCGAAAGATTGCTGCCGGCGACCGGTGTCACGTCGGTGATGCCCGCGCCGCCGATGCTGCCACTCGTTGCAAGGCTGAACTGATCAATCGTGACGCCAAGAACAGGCTTCGAGAACGTGACGGTGTAGTGCACCGTTCCGGCGTCGGTCTGGGTCGGATCGGTCGCTGTGATGCTGGTGATGGTCGGAAGATCGGGGATGACGGGCATCTGAATTCCCTGCGGTGGCGCGTGTTGATGCGAGGATTCGAAATGCACACTGGCCCCGGACAAACCGGCGCCAGGCACATTCGATCGCGCGGCAGCAATTCGAAATTGCACGCCGTGCTCTCTACATCTGCGACCCTACAGAGGCTGCTTGTCGGTTATGTTACACGATAACAAAAATAACATAACAGGGAGAGGCTGTGGATAGTCGGCCTCATAGCTCCAGTAGACCGCCGTCCCCATTTTCGTCGGCGAAGGCCAGCAGCGTGCCCTTGGCGTTCCAGGCAATCGCGGCGACCGGAGGCGTGCCATTGCGGCGAACGAGGATCTCGGCGCCGTCCTCGAGCCGCACCATCAGCACGGTGCCATCGCTGTAGCCGGCGGCGAGGATGTCGTTCTTCGGATGGCAGGCGACCACGGACACGCGCGCCTGCAGCGGCGCGAGCATCGCGGGCTCCTTGCCCATCGGGCCGTCCTTGCTGCCGAACGGCCAGATGATGACTGTGTCGGCACCCGAAGTCGCCAACCCTTTGCCGCCCGCGCTCCATGACATCGAGCGGACGCGGCCGGGATAGCCGGTCATGCGCATGTGCCTGTTGTCGGCGAGCCGCCAGCCGTGCAGCGCCGCCTCGTGCATCGTGGTGACCAGGAACTTGTTGTCGGGGCTGAAGGTGACGCCGAGATGCGAGCCGGCCCAGGGCAGGAATTCGGCTGAGCCTTCCATGTTTGGAAACCACAGCGTCGCGCCGTTGTAATGGGCGATCGCGAGCCGCAGGCCCTTCGGCGCGAAGGCGAGACCGCCGACGGTCGAGGGCACCTCGAGCGACTTCTCCTCGGTCTTGCCGCTCTTGACGGTGGCCGTCTTGCCGGCCGACCAGGCATAGGCCCCGTCGGGATGCAGCGCCACCGCGTCGATCCAGCGCCGCTTGGGGTCGGTCGCGAGCAGCGTCACCTCACCCTTGGCGTCGAGCGACACGACCTTGCCGTCGTCGCCGCCCATGATGAGGCGCTTGCCGTCGGAGGCGGTCGACAGAATGCCGCTACTATGCACGGCGACCGTCGTGATCTCGCCCTTGGCGTCGACGAACGCGACATTCTCCTCGCCGCCGACGAAGGTGGCGCGGGGCCCAAGGAAATACACCGAGGTCACGCCCATGCCGAGCGTAACAGGCTTGACGCGATCGGTGACGGAGACGATCGAGGCGGAATCGGGGGCCGGCGTAAACTCTTTCATCACGAGACGATGCAGCTCTCAAAACCCTCGCGAATGGCCTTTTCCGGCAATTCGCGACCGATGAAGACGAGGCGGCTCTCGCGCGGCTCGCCGTCCTTCCACTTCCGCTGGTGGTTGCCCTCCAGCATCATGTGGACGCCCTGGAAGACATAGCGGTCATCATCGTCGTGGAAGGCGAGGATACCCTTGGAGCGCAGGATCTTGCCGCCCTCGACCTGCACCAGGTTCTGGAGCCAGGGCATGAACACGTTCGGATCGAGCGGCTTGTCGGTCTTGAGCGACAGCGATTGCATGTCCTCGTCGTGATAGTGCTTCAGGCCGTGGCCGTGATCATGGTGGTGATGGTCATGGCCATGATGGTGATGATCATGGTCGTGGTCATGATCATCGGCCTCCAGGAAATCCGGCTCGATGTCGAGGATGCGGTCGAGGTCGAAGGCGCCGCGGTCGAGCACATCCGCCAGGGCGACCGAGCAGCGCTCGGTGCGATGCAGCTTGGCATAGGGGTTGATGGCGCGGATACGGGCCTCGACCTCGGCAAGCTCGGGCTTGGTGACGAGATCGGTCTTGTTCAGCACGATCACGTCGGCGAACGCGATCTGGTTCTTGGCTTCGGGCGCGTCCTTGAGCCGGTCGGACAGCCATTTGGCGTCGGCAACCGTGACGACGGCATCGAGCCGCGCGTTCTTCTGCACGTCCTCGTCGACGAAGAAGGTCTGGGCCACGGGCGCGGGATCGGCAAGGCCGGTTGTCTCGACGATGATGGCGTCGAACTTGCCCTTGCGCTTCATCAGGCCGTCCATGATGCGCACGAGGTCGCCGCGCACGGTGCAGCAGATGCAGCCGTTGTTCATCTCGAACACTTCCTCATCGGCGCCGATGATGAGGTCGTTGTCGATGCCGATCTCGCCGAATTCGTTGACGATGACGGCGTATTTCTTGCCGTGATTTTCCGACAGGATGCGGTTCAGCAGCGTGGTCTTGCCGGCGCCGAGATAGCCGGTCAGCACGGTCACGGGAATTTTTGGGGACGCTTCAGACATAGCAACTCCGGGTCGGGCTTTTCCGCGCGACGCACGGCGGGGTGGCCCCCTGCCCTAGTGGTCAAGCGCGCTGGTCAGGGCCTTTATATTGTGCCTGACCATATCAATGTAAGTGGGTGCAAGCCCCTTTTCGCCGGTCAAACCGTCCGAAATCAGGGTCCCGCCGACCTTGGCCCCGGTCTCGGCCGCGATCCGCCGGATCAGGCGGTCATCACTGATGTTTTCCAGGAACACGGCCGGGATCTTTTGGGCCTTGATCTGGCCGATGATGGCGGCGATGTCCCGCGCGCTGGGCTCGGTCTCCGTGGAGACCCCCAAGGGGGCCACGAACTGGACACCATATTCGGCGGCGAAATAGCCGAAGGCGTCGTGGGTGGAGATCACCTTGCGCCGCTCCGGCGGGATTTTCGCCACGGCCTCCCGCACCTCGCGGTCGAGCGCTTCGAGCGTGTCCAGATAGGCCTTTGCCCGGGCGCGGAAGAACTCGGTGTCGTCAGGGTCGGCCGCGGCCAGCGCATTGGCGATGTCGCTCACGTAGATCCTGGCGTTGGGGACGGACTGCCAGGCGTGCGGATCCGCGGCCGAGCCGAGCTTCAGCGGTGCGATGCCGGCACTCACGGTGACCACCTGCGCCTTGCTTCCTGCGGACTGCACCAGACGGGGCAGCCAGCCTTCGAGGCCGAGCCCGTTGACGATGACGAGCTTTGCATCCGCAATCCGCTTCGCATCGCTTGGCGCGGGCGTGTAGACGTGGACGTCGCTGTCGGGGCCGACCAGCGTCGTGACGTCGACCCGATCGCCGCCAACGTTCCGGACGAAATCGCCGAGGATCGAGAAGCTCGCGACGACATTGAGCCGCTCGGCCGCATGCAGCGGCGAGGCGATCAGCAGGAGCACACAAAGCAGGAGACGCCGCATCGTCACGCTTCCAGATGCCGGCCGGGAAACATCTGCCGGACGATGCCGCCGACGCGGCCGAACAGGACGGAGACAATATACAGCACGGTCGCCACGAGGATGATCGCAGGGCCCGACGGCACGCGGGTCTGGAACGACAGCACAAGGCCCGCATAGCCCGAGACCGCGGCAGCGACGACCGCGATGCAGATCATGACAGTGAGATCGCGCGACCAGAACCGGGCAATGCCCGCCGGCAGGATCATCAGACCCACCGCGAGCAGCGTGCCGAGCGCCTGAAAGCCGTTGACGAGGTTGATCACGACGAGCGCGAGGAAGGCGAGATGCGCGGGACCGCCGGCGCGGCTGACGGTGCGCAGGAACAGGGGATCGACGCTCTCGATCACTAGCGGGCGATAGATCACGGCGAGCACCAGCAGCGTCACCGTGGCGTTGAAGGCCACCACCAGCAGCGTCTGGTCGTCCATCGCGAGGATGTTGCCGAACAGCACGTGCAGGAGGTCGATATTGGTGCCCTTGATCGAGACGATGGTGACGCCCAGCGCCAGCGAGGCCAGATAGAAGGTCGCAAGCGAGGCGTCCTCCTTCAGCCCGGTCGAACGCGCGACCACGCCGGCCAGGATCGCGACGGCAAATCCTGCAACCAGGCCGCCGGCGGTCATCGCGAACAAATTGAGGCCGGAGAGCAGGAAGCCGACGGCAGCGCCGGGCAGGATCGCATGCGCCATGGCATCGCCGACGAGGCTCATCCGCCGCAGCATCAGAAACACGCCGATCGGTGCGCCCGCCAGCGACAGCGCGATCACGGCGGCGAGCGCGCGCCGCATGAACTCGAATTCGGTGAAYGGGCCGATCAGCGCGTCATAGATCATCTGCGATCACGCCGCCCGCGAGCGTCCGTCCTCGGCGCAAGCCGTGGCACTATCGTCAAAAGCCTCGCACATCCGCATCGCGACCAGCAGGTTTTCCGGCGTCAGCACCTCCGCCGTCGGCCCCCAGGCCACGGGAC
>NZ_JBFUGY010000054.1:0-45733 GCF_056402655.1 Bradyrhizobium sp. P3_C3
TGCCAACGCACGGGTCGCACCGTCGCAAAGCCTGATCCACTCAAAACAAAAAAGCCCGGCCAACCGGCCGGGCTTTTGATTGCTTGCGATCGACGCGAGACGCTTACGCGGCCTCGTCAGCGACGGCGGTGTCGTCGCCATCGGTATCGCCGTCGGCATCCGCCTCGCCCTCGCCGTCGGCGGCTTCCGCCTTGGCGTTGGTGCGGCGCGGGCTCTTGGCGAGCTGGGCCTCGATCTCCTTGACCGCTTCGGTCTCGGTCGAGTGCTGCACAACCGCGATCTCGCGGGAGAGACGATCGAGCGCCGCTTCATAGAGCTGGCGTTCAGAGTACGACTGCTCGGGCTGCGACTCGGAACGGTAGAGGTCGCGCACGACTTCCGCGATCGCGACGATGTCGCCCGAATTGATCTTTGCTTCGTATTCCTGGGCGCGGCGCGACCACATGGTGCGCTTGACGCGGGCGCGGCCCTTCAGCGTCTCCAGCGCCTTCTTCACCAGCGCGGGGTCGGACAGCTTGCGCATGCCGACATTCGCGACCTTGGCGGTCGGCACGCGCAGCGTCATCTTGTCCTTGATGAAATTGATGACGAACAGCTCGAGCTTCGCACCGGCGATCTCCTGCTCCTCGATGGCCAGGATCTGGCCAACGCCGTGAGCGGGATAGACGACGAATTCGTTGGCCTTGAAGCCCTGGCGCTGGGTCACGACCTTCTTTTCCTCGACCTTCGGCGCGGGTGCAGCAGCCTTCACGGCCGGCTTCGCAGCAGCAACGGGGGCTTTGGCAGGGGCGGCAGCAACAGGAGCCTTCGGAGCAACGGGCTTGGCAGCGGAAGCCTTGGCAGCAGCAGGCTTGGCAACGGTCGCTTTCGCGGCCGGTTTGGCAGTCTTGTGAGGCATTGCGCTTCTTTTGTTCTTCGAGGACTTTGCAGCCGGTGCCTTAGTCGCGGTCCGACCCTTGGATGCGCTACGGCTGGCCGCGGCGACTTTTTTGGCCTCCTTATGGGAAGCCCTCGCTGAAGTACTCTTTTTACGCGTTTTCTGTGACACAGCCTGCGCGCGGAAACTGCCACGCCCCTGTTCGACATTTGGTTTCACGGGAACCCAACGGGGCCAACTGGGCTGACGGGGGTTCAGCTTAATGTGCTCAATATAGCACATTTCCCGCAAAAATCAATGATTTAGGGGTCTTGAGGGCTGGTTTTCGGCGCTGACGAAGGTATTAGGGTTAAGTTTGGGCGAGAATTAGTCTCCTGAGCCCGGGTTCGGAGAAAAATATTTCTCGAACTTTCCTTCCTGGCCGTCGAATTCCTTCGCGTCGGGGGGTGATTCTTTCTTCTGGGTGATGTTCGGCCAGCTTTTGGCGTAGTCGGCGTTGACCTGGAGCCACTTTTCGAGGCCCGGTTCCGTGTCCGGCTTGATGGCGTCGGCGGGGCATTCCGGCTCGCACACGCCGCAGTCGATGCATTCGTCAGGATGGATGACGAGCATGTTCTCGCCCTCGTAGAAACAGTCGACCGGGCAGACCTCGACGCAGTCGGTATACTTGCACTTGATGCAGGCTTCAGTGACGACGTAAGTCATCCAACGCTCCGAAAAGCTCTTTTAAAAGTCGCGGCTTGCGTAGCGCGGATGGCCCGGCGCCGCAAGGTCGGGAACGGCCGATCATGACGGCTTTACGCGTTTGATCGACCAAGAAATGAATTCAAAGCGCAATTAATTGCGCTTTGCTTCGCTCAGCTCCTCGTAGAGCACTCGGGCCGAGGCGGCATCGCCGCGGCGCTCGTTGAAAGCGGTTACTTTCAACACGCGCACGGTGCGATCGAGCGCGATGGTGATCACGTCGCCGATCTTGATCGCATGGCCCGGCGACTTCTCGCGTGTGCCGTTGATGCGAACGTGGCCGGACTCAACGAGCTCGGCCGCGGAGGTGCGCGCCTTCACCACCCGCGCGTGCCACAGCCATTTGTCGAGACGCTGCCGCTCGGTCGTGGGATCACTCCTTGCGACCGGACAGCTGCTCTTTCAGCGCAGCGAGCTTTGCGAAGGGCGAGTTCGGATCGGCCGGACGATCGCGCTCGCGCGGGTTCGCGCTCGAGGCGTAGGGGCGCAGCGACGGCCCGCCCTGGCGGTCGCGGCCCTTGTCGCGGTCACGACCGCGATTGTCGCGGCCCTTGTCGCGATCGCCGCCGAACTTGCCCTTGTTGCGATCGCGATCCTTGTTGTCGCGATCCTTGCCCTCGAAGCGGCGGTTCTTGTCGTCGCGCCCCTCTGGACGCGGCGCACCTTCACCGCCACCCTCGCGCGGCTTGCGGAAATCCCTGGCCCCATCCCTGCGATGACCGCCGTGACGATGGCGCTCATTGCGCTTCTCGCCGTCGGCTGACTGCGCGGCCTCGCCTTCGGCGGGGGCGGCGCCAGCTTCGGCACCGGCCTGCYGCGGGCGCTGATTGTGGTGACGCTGATGGCGATGGCGCTCGTGGCGCGGCTTGCGATCGTCGTGACGGCCGCCGGGACGCCAGACCTCGACGAGCTCGGGCTCGCCAGGCGCAGCGGCAGCCTCGACCGGCGCGGCGGCATCGGCGGATGCAGCGGCTTCCGTTGCAGCGGCCTCGGCGGGAGCGGCTTCCACCGCCTCGGTGGGCGCGGCAGCCTCTTCCGCCGGCGGCGCGATGCCGGGGGCATCCTCGGGCGTGACGGGGGCATCAGGCGATGCTTCAAGCGCCGGCTCTTCATGCGCGGGCTCGTCGTGCTGCTCCATGCCGGGCGCGTCTTCGACGGTGACAGGCTCGGCGGCGGCTTCGATCGCGGTGTCCGCGCTTGCGGCGGCGTCATCGGTCGCGGTCGGTTCAGTCGGAGCCTCTGCGCTTGCTTCGGCAGCCGGCGTCTCCGCAGCGGCAGCCACCTGCTTCGGCGGCAGCGGCGCACGCTTCTCCATGCGATAGCCGAGCGCACGCAGCACCGAGGCGAAATCCTCGCCGGCCGAGCCGGTGAGCGAGGTCATCGCCTGCGTCACCACAAAGCTGCGGCCGTCGAACGCGCCGGCGGGCTTTTCGCCGGGCGAGTTCTCGCGCCAGGCCAGCGCCGGGCGGATCAGATCGGCGAGCCGCTCCAGAATGTCGACGCGCACGGCGCGCTCGCCGGCCTGCTTGTAGCCGAGCACGCGATAGGCATCGCGCGGCAGCTGCTTGTCGACCGGGAACGAGGTGCGGCCCGAAGATGCCAGATGCTGCGCGCCCGACAGCGAGGACAGATCGACATTGTCCTGCTTCAGCGCCCACAGCAGTGCTGCCAGCGCGCGTCCGGCGGGCTTCAAGAGGCCGGGGAAATAGATGTGATAGGCGCCGAAACGGACGCCGTATTTGCGCAACACGGCGCGCGAGGGCTGGTCGAGATCCTTCAGCTCGTTGGCGATCTTGGGACGCTCGAGCACGCCGAGCGCCTCGACCAGCTGATAGGCGATGCCGCGGGCAATGCCGGTGACGTCCTCGGCCTTCGACAGCTCGAACATCGGCCCAAGCAGCTTTTCGATATGGGTCTTGAGCCAAAGCTCGAGCCGGGCCTGCACCTTCTCACGCGGCGCACCGGTGAGGCGCTCGTCGGAGATGATGCGGATGCGCGGATGCAGCGCCTCCTCCGCGGCAGACAGGCGCGCCACGGCATCGCCGGTCCAGCGGATGGTGCCTTCCGAGGTCAGCACGAACTGATCGTCCGGCGCATTGCCCAGTTTTTCGGCCCGCGCGTTGATCTCGCCGGCGAGCACCGCTTGCGCTGCAGCCTGCAAGGCTTTCGCATCGGAGCCTGCTTCCGCCGCATCCGGTGCAAAGGTGAAGCCATCGAGGCGGCCGATGACATGGCCTTCGACGATGACTTCGCCGGTCTTGCCGATTTCAGTATTCAAGCTCGTGTTCTCCCGCAGGCGGCGCATCAATACACTGGTCCGGCGATCAACGAAACGCTCAGTCAAGCGTTCATGGAGCGCATCCGATAATTTATTTTCGACCTCGCGGGCGATCCCCTGCCAGCGTTCGGGGTCTTTCAGCCAGTCCGGGCGGTTGGCGACGAAGGTCCAGGTGCGGATCTGGGCGATCCGGGCCGACAGCGTGTCGATGTCGCCGTCGATGCGGTCGGCCTGGTCGACCTGGGCCGCGAACCAGGAATCGGGGATGCAGCCCTTCTGCATCAGGAAGCCGTAGAGCGTGGTCACGAGCTCGGCATGGGCGGCCGGCGACAGTTTTCGGTAATCGGGGACCTGGCAGGCCTCCCACAGCCGTTCCACCGCCGCCTTGCCATGCGCGATATCGCGCACCTCGACGTCGCGGGCGGCATGGTCGAGCACGCGCATGTCCTCGGCGATCGGCGCGCGCGTCAGCGCCTCATGGCCGGGCGACTGGTTCAGGGACACCTGGAGCGCGCCGAGCGAGGCGAAATCCAGCTTCGCATTGCGCCATTGCAGCATCTTCACATTGTCGAAGGTGTGGTTCTGCAGCGCGTTGACGAGCTCGGGCTCGAACGGCCCGCAGCGGCCCGTCGTCCCGAAAGTACCGTTGCGGGTGGCGCGGCCCGCACGCCCGGCGATCTGCGCGAATTCGGCCGGCGTCAGGCGGCGGAACTGGTAGCCGTCGAACTTGCGGTCCGAGGCGAAGGCGACGTGGTCGACGTCGAGATTGAGGCCCATGCCGACAGCGTCGGTGGCGACGAGGTAATCGACGTCGCCGTTCTGGAACATCTCCACCTGCGCATTGCGCGTGCGGGGCGACAGCGATCCCAGCACCACGGCCGCGCCGCCATGCTGGCGGCGGATCAGCTCGGCGATGGCGTAGACCTCATCGGCGGAGAAGGCGACGATGGCGGTGCGGCGCGGCTGGCGTGTGATCTTGCGGTCGCCGGCGAATTCCAGCTGCGACAGGCGCGGCCGCGTGATCATAGACACGCCGGGCAGCAGCCGCTCGATGATCGGGCGCATCGTGGCCGCGCCCAACAGCAGCGTCTCGTCGCGGCCGCGGCGGTTGAGGATGCGGTCGGTGAAGACGTGGCCGCGCTCCAGGTCAGACGCGATCTGGACCTCGTCGACGGCGAGGAAGGAGACGTCGAGGTCGCGCGGCATCGCCTCGACGGTGGAGACCCAATAGCGCGGGTTCTTCGGCTTGATCTTCTCCTCGCCCGTGATCAGCGCGACGGCCTCGCTGCCGACCCGTGCGGCGATCTTGTTATAGACCTCGCGCGCGAGCAGCCGCAGCGGCAGCCCGATCACGCCAGAGGGATGCGCGAGCATCCGCTCGATGGCGAGATGGGTCTTGCCGGTGTTGGTCGGCCCGAGCACCGCGGTGACGCCCGCGCCAGGTGCGCGCTCGGAGGCGAAGGGGGAAGAGGAGAAGGCCATGTCTGGGGATTAGGTAGTGGCGATTTGGGCGAATGTCAGTGCTGTTTTGGGGTGTGTTGAGGGCTGGGAGGTGTCGGCCATGTCTCCGAACGCTACGCTGCAGCCAAGCATTCCGCTGTCATGCCCCGGCTTGCCCGGGGCATCCAGTACGCCGCGGCCTGTCCGCTCAACCACAACGGCCTCGGCGTACTGGATCGCCCGGTCAAGCCGGGCGATGACACCGAGCGTGTGGGAGCGCACTCCCCAAACCTCGCGCAACTGTCTCACTTTGCGACGCTTTTCCCGTTGGCTTTAAGCTTCGGAACGACTCTAGAACGAATCGCGGCCGAATCGCTGACTCCCGCTGAAGCCTGTTCCGTTCACGCCACATGTCGCGGGACTCTTATTGGTTGTGCACTAGATGGAGTTTTACCCTGCCGCACAAGCAGCGTTTCGATGACCGGTTCCTTAAAATTGGGGACGACGCGGAGTCGAATCAGAATCGGGCAGGAGTCAAATGGATTCCCGGGATCACGCCCCCCCAAACTCATTTTCGCGAAAACAACCCCATGCACAGTAGACATGCCGTTGAAAGAATTACATTTTTTTCCAGCCAAATTGCCTCCCCGTCATCCTGAGGTGCGAGTGGCGCGGTGCGCAGCATCGCGCCGGGAGCCTCGAAGGATGGACGGCCCGGATGCGGCGGGCATGCCCCTGCGGAAACAGGCGGGCTGTCGCCCTTCGAGGGCCGCTGAAGAAGCGGCCACCTCAGGGTGACGGTCTAAGGAGGGAGTACGCGGCTAAAGCCCTACTGCGTCTTGGCGACCTTTGGCGGCTGGGCCGAGGTGATGAAGCTGGTGGCTTCCAGCATGGCCGGGCCGAGCGGCGTCGGCACTTTGAGCCAGAACGGGACCAGGATGCGCGTGCCCGCAATGGGGGCGAAGGCGATCTCGATGTTGCGCTGGGCGGCGAGATATTTGATCACGGGACGATCGGGGATGTAGCCCGCCACGGGCACGAAATAGAGCGCACAGACCACGACCGGGCCCCTGTAGCCCTTCTCCGCCTTCACGCTCTCCATGCGCTTGAAATCGAGTTTCAGCTCGTAGCGCATGCGGCCGTCGAACACGGGTGCTGCGTTGTGGCAGGCGTCCGGCGTCACGGGGTCACCGGTGCCGGGCACGCGCAGCAGCGAGGCCGTCATCGGATCCCAGACGCCGCGGCGATGCGCGTCGGTGACGACGATGCGGTCGGCATCGACCGGCGGCTCCGGCACGATGCCGAACTCCTTCACGTTGCCCTTGTCGAGCGTGATGCGGATCTCTTCGGTCTTCTTCGAGGTGGTGGTGGAGGCCTGGTAGCCGGTCGCGACCAGCGCGCCGTTGACCACCCTACCTTGCGAGGCGCCGGTGCCGGACCCGCCCGCGAACGATTTCAGCAGCCCCGTGGTGCCGCCGGAGGCCGCAGCCGCGAACACGTCGTCCCCGATGTCGATATTCCAGGCGCCCTTGCCGACGGGAATGCCGGCCAGCGTCGCCTCATACTGCGCCTCGAGCTTGCCCTGCGCCGCCACAGGCTCCGCCCCCCACGCCACGACGAGCCCGCAAAGGGCTGCGAAAGCCAGCCGGCCGGCAGAGCGCGGACTGACCAAGCCTTGGGGCCAAAGTCGGGGGGATGCGAGCACGAAACAATCCAATCGGGGCGCGAACGGTTGTTACTTAAGCCAAAAACCGCGGCAAACAATGTGTCCGGGCGCGGAGGCATGCGGAACTCCACTTGATACTTCGGGGGTGAATACGCCCTTTATGTGATGGTAAGGCACTTCAATCATTGCCGTTTTGGTGATCGTGGGTGTGTCAGGGACGCGCACCTCGCCCCGCCCATTCCGCCGTCATGCCCCGGCTTGACCGGGGCATCCAGTACGCCGTAGCCCCTCGGCTCCAGCCGCTCCGCCGCGGAGTACTGGATCGCCCGGTCAAGCCGGGCGATGACACCTGTTGTGGGGGATGCCGCGGAGCATGAATCCCCGCCCAAAACCTTGACGTCCCGTCCCTTCCCCCCTATACGTCCGCCCGCTCCCTGCAAGGACACAGAATTAGCCCCCGTGGCGCCCAGAATGGCGGCCGCAAATCGTTTGGGGGACAGAAGAGGATTTCTACCATGTCTCGCCGCTGCGAACTGACGGCCAAGGGCCCCCTCGTCGGCCACAAGGTCAGCCACTCCAACATCAAGACCAAGCGCCGCTTCCTGCCGAACCTCGTCAACGTGACGTTCATCAGCGAAGCGCTCGGCCGCAACGTGCGCCTGCGCGTCTCCACCAACGCGGTCAAGAGCGTCGACCACAATGGCGGCCTCGACCCCTTCCTGCTCAAGGCCAAGGCCGACGTCCTGTCGCCGCGCGCCCTCGAGCTGAAGCGCGCCATCCAGAAGAAGGTCGGCCCGACGGCCGCGCCGGCGAAGAAGGCCAGCTAATCCAATTTTGAAATCGGGCGGGGGCTAAGTTGCGTCGCGTGGCGTAGTCTTAGCCAGTAGAGTTTTGCGTCGCGGCCGGATCGAAAGATCCGGCCGTTTTTGTTTCTGGGGAAGACTGAGGATATGAAGCGCAACCCCAATTTGCCTATTCAGGATTTCGCGAGTTTCTCCAAGGCCTCCGCTTCCTTGGAAGTCAGACGAACAAGGACTTGCGGTGGGTGAAAGCCCGCGCGAACTCTTCTCAATTCCCCGAGAGTTATCGGTTGCACCTGTTTTACAGCCGCCAGCAGAATTGCAACGGCTTCCGTGGCTCCGGCGAAGTATTCCGTGAAGGAGGCGTAATCTACGCCGGTCTCGCTTCGATGCTTTTGCCAAATCGTCCGCGGATGAGCACGACTAACACCTGCGATGGTTGCCATGCCAACAACCGCAGCCGTCGGACGGGTCGCGTAAATCCATAAACGAGTGCCTTCGCCTAGCGACGGTATGCGGCGCCTTAGTTCGATAGTCTTCGTTCCGTCAAGGATCGCCGTCGCATATTCGGGATGGATCGAAATGATTGCGTCACTTGCATCAGTCACTTGACCATCCAAGATCCAAAATCTTTCCTAGCAGCATGCTCGGCAAGACAGTCGAGGTTTGCAAATTGGACGCGCCTTCAGCTCCAACGGCCCGGAGGGCTTCGAGTGTTACAAGATTCGGGAATCTTATCAAATTGTCGAAGGAGGTCGCCAAAACCTCAGACGACGTGGTTAGAGCGTCCAAATCTTCCACTACTGCTCGTCGAAAGAGTTCGCCTGAAACTTGCGCTTTAGGCAAGATCGTCGTGTCGACTATGCGAGCAGCCGCGACTATTGCTGCACGCCCGCCGGTTCGCTTGGACTCGTAGAACAGAATTGGCAATCCTGGGCGCATAAGATGCGACGTTCTCGGGCTATTGAAATAGATACGAAGCCCGAGGAATGCTGCCGATGGCCTGCCGAACAAAGCAAGCTGCTCGGCCGTGCCCAATAAATCGTCGGCGAACGATTTTGCGATTGGCACAATCACCCCGTCACGACCCGGCCACGCAATTATCGTAGGGCTTAGGGCCGCTTCGAGCGCAGGCATCTTGACCGACAGGAAGGCGCCATCTGGGGCTTGAATCTCTACAGCCGTCTCGTGCGGGAGATTGTCTGGAAGCGATAGCCCCGTCCTACGCCTCATCTGACGCGCAAGCGGAGACCATGTGTTAGCTGTAAGCGGACGACCTAACGCCACCTTAATCAGAACATCAGGATCGGAGGTCGGTAGAAATCCCCTTAGCTTTGCGGCCTGATTTACTACTGTTTGCCCGGCAATCCTTCGGAGCTCTATCGTTACTGGCCCCGCAAGGCTTGCTTCTCGTATCGACTCATCCAGCAAGTGTTCGGCAAACGTCTCGGACGAAATATGATCCGTCCGGACATGCACCAGCATCTTGGCGGCGGCGTCGATAGCCACCGGAGCCAAATAGAGGCTGGCTCCTACGATCTCCTCGCTTTCAAGTACCGCACGAACTCTGACTTTCCGAGCAGTCGACCTCGTCGGCAGAAATTGCTCAACAAGGATCGTGTTTAGAGATTGAGAGACTAGATATGTTCGAGCCTCAGAAGCTGTTGCCGACGTTGTCTCGCACTGCGTCCCCCGAAGAATGCCTCTCTCAAGCTTGGTGTCCTCTACCGGCACCAACTCGACGAATTCGTCCAAGCTAGCAACGTCGAGACCGACAAGCTCAAGCAGAGACTCTCGTGCGTTGAGAAGATGGGTATCGCTCGTAATGTAACCCGACGCTCGTGCTAACGCAGCCTCCGCCAAATGACGAGCATCACTCAGTGCCTGCTTAGAATTGGCTTGCGACAGACCTGTTTCTTCGAAAACAGCCTTGTGAATGATCGCAGCAAGTCGATCTACTTCGAGCTTCGGCGCGGATGGGATTCTAGGTAGTTGCCGAGCAAGCTGGAGGGTACTGTCTACGGCCTCTCCATGAGAGGTCCGCTCTAACTCCACAATAAATTCCGGAGCCACAGCAAGCCGCACGTGATGCGCCAAAGCAGCACCAAATAGGCGATTGGCGACAGCCGAACGAGCGCGTTGCTTTATAAGGTCGAATAGAACATTGAGGTCAATCGCGTACAACGGGGCTTCAAAAGCACCGGGCGACCGAAGCTTAAGGTTCGCGACTAATTCGTCTCCGGCAGTCGGCGGAGCCATCAACGAGAACAAGCTCGCTGTATCCAACTCTTTCGATCGCAGCACTATGGTACGCTGCCGTGCGGCACCTCCATCTCGAACTCGTCTAGCGACAAATCCCTTCTTCTCATAGAACGCTTGCGCCTCGTCCAAGTCAGAAGCAACTGCAGCGGTAACGTTCAAATACCCGCGGTTCTCAAGATGTGATACGAGTGCATTAACAAGCGCCGATGCAATCCCATTGCGCCTATGAGACGGCGCAACTGCAACCTGCTGCACTCGCGCATTAGGAAACACGCCACTGAATAAAATAAAGCCCGCGATCTCGATTGAATCCGCACTTCTCGCGAACATTGCGAACAGCCGCCGCTGCGCAATCGCATCTCGGTAGGCGGCCTCTGGCAAGAACCCTAGCGCCTCCTTCTCTCGATCAGCTAGAGAACGGATGCTGGACACATGCTCCAACAAGAGCCGCGGATTAGTTTCTATTCGAAGTGAGGTGCCACGCATCAAGAAATCGCACTGAAACAAGATAAGGTCTTGATCAACTAATAGTTGGACCAGCTTCCCCAACCTACTTAACAGAGTCGCCGGCCAATATTCCACGTTCGTCTAATGCGTGCTTTGTAATCTAAGTGCAACTATACTGAGCCGCTGGCATCGCTCAGAGCCGCATCCAGTGGAGCACGCATCCAATCCGAGCCGAAAACCTCGTCGTCCGCTGTGACGACACTGGCAACGAGATCTCCGAAAACATCTCCAACGTCCTGAAGCTCCATCTCTGCCTGCGCAAACTCGACAGGACGCAGCCGCAGCATATCGCGCTCTACGATTCCGGGGGCGGCACGGTGACCGCCCCCGTAAACAACACCCCGCGCGCGTTAACCGTCCGTTAACCAACGCAGCCTAGCCTGCGGCAATCGTCCAGCCATCATTAGCTCGAAATGCCTTCCCGGTTTGCTCCAGGAGAAGCGCCGATGTGCGTTGCGTTGTTGACGTATGCCGATCTCAGTGCCCGCCTCAATATCTCGCGCGAGGCCGCTCGTGCCCTGGCGAGACGTCGCCGTTTGCCGCGCTCGCGGTCGGATGACGGCAAGGCCCTGGTGAGCGTTGATCTCTCCGAACTCCGCTACACGCCCCGCCCGCGACGGGCCCGCCGGGCGGACCACGTCGATGCCTCCCTGGCAAGGGTCGAGGCATTGGAGCCATTTCCGTTCCGACGAGATCGGAACGGGGCTCCAGATTCCTGTTCTGACGCGTTTTCCTTGCGCGAACCGGTACCCACTTCGCTCGAAAACGCTATGGAGACCGAAGCATTCAAGGCGGAGATCGCGCGGCTCGAAGACGTCGCAGCCGCCTACAGGGCCGTGTTCGAGCGCGAGCGCGAGCGCGCCGATCGCCTGGCCGTCGAGCTGCTGCAGGCGGCTGCCGAGACGGCGGCAGCCAATGCGTGGGCGGCACGACTGGAAGACGAAGTGGCGGACTTACGGACCGGTCGCCAGGCTGGCGGCACGACCGCGGGAGCCGCGCGTCGATTGGGACATCTGGCCGCGGCCATCGTGGGCGCAGACCGCGCGGCTCGCAGATAGCACTCGAACCCTTCTCCATCCCGGCCTGCCGGAGCAATCGCGAGGACAGAATGACTGGCATGACCGATATTCACGAGATGAAGGCGCGCATTGTCGTATTCGGGGTCGGCGGCGCCGGCGGCAATGCCGTCAACAACATGATCACATCCGGGCTGCAGGGGGTCGACTTCGTCGTCGCCAATACCGACGCGCAGGCGCTTGCCATGTCGAAGGCGCCACGCCTGATCCAGCTGGGCACCCAGGTCACCGCAGGCCTCGGCGCCGGCTCTCAGCCCGAATTGGGACGCGCCGCAGCCGAGGAGGTCATCGATACGATCCGCGATCAGTTGACCGGCGCGCACATGGTGTTCGTGACGGCCGGTATGGGCGGCGGCACCGGCACCGGGGCTGCACCCATCATCGCCAGGACCGCGCGCGAGCTCGGCATCCTCACGATCGGCGTGGTCACCAAGCCGTTCTATTTCGAGGGCCAGCGCCGCATGCGCTTTGCCGAAGCCGGCATCGAGGAACTGCTGAAGACGGTCGACACCCTGCTGATCATCCCGAACCAGAACCTGTTCCGGGTGGCCAGCGCGAAGACCACGTTCGCCGATGCCTTTGCCCTTGCCGACCAGGTGCTCTATTCGGGCGTGGCCTGCATCAGCGACCTCATCGTCAAGGAAGGCCTGATCAATCTCGATTTTGCCGACGTTCTCTCCGTGATGCGGGAGAAGGGCAAGGCCATGATGGGACGGGGCGAGGCTTCCGGCGAGAAGCGCGTGCTCGCCGCCGCCGTGGCGGCCATTTCCAATCCGTTGATCGAGAACCCCTCGATCAAGCGCGCCAGTGGCCTCATCATCTCCATCACCGGCGGCAAGGATCTCATGCTGTACGAGGTCGACGAAGCCGCGACGCGGATTCGCGACGAGGCCGACCCGGACGCCAACATCATCGTCGGCGCCTCGTTCGACGAAAGCCTCGAAGGCATCGTCCGCGTCTCGGTGGTGGCGACCGGGATCGACAATGTCGACCCGGCGCAGCTGGCGGCGCCGGTGGAAACCGCACTCACGCAGCTCGCCGGCAGGCTGCGCGACGACAGCCGCCGCATCGCCGATCGCATCGAGCAGCGCAGTGCGCCGCTTCCGCAGGTGGAAAGCCCGCCGCTCCGCCCGGCGGCCGGCCGACCCGCAGTGCAACCGGCAAGGCCCGATCCGGAATATGCGCGCCGCGCGGCGCCTCAGCCGCTCGATCCCTACGGCCGCACCTCTCCGCGCAATATAGCCGACGAAGACCTTCTCGACATCCCGGCCTTCCTGCGCCGCTCCGCTAATTGAGCGGGCGCGGGGGAAGCGCGGGGCGATCGCATTTGGTCTTAGTGAGCTCGCGTGCGATGCCCCACAGCGTCATGGCCGGGCTTGTCCCGGCCATCCACGCCTTTCCCACGGCACGAAGAACGTGGATGCCCGGGACAAGCCCGGGCATGACGAGTTTGTGGCCCCGGCTGTGCCGAACCACTGTGATATGAGGCTCTGATATCTCACCGCGAAACGCGTCCTCATCCTGAGGAGCCCGCCGTAGGCGGGCGTCTCGAAGGATAGCCGCAGGCGAGCTTCCGATCTGCGCGGCGCGCCGATCGTTCACGCTGCCGTGCTGCGCGGGGTCTCCGCCGTTTCCCTTTTTTCCGGCTCCTTGTCGCGAGACAGCCATGCCGGGAAGCGAAGCAGGCGATCGTTGCCGTCTTTTGGCGGCTCGATGGGCGGTGCTTCATTGGCCGAACGCGGGAGGTCCAGCACGGCCTGCCCTGCCCGCACCGCATCCGCGCGCTGATCCAGTTCGCGCATCAGGGGATCGAGCACGCTGTCGATTTCGGTCGCCACCGACACGATGAAACTGTTGAGCTCGCGAGCCTCGGGCACGACGGCCGAGGCCGACTCGATCGCCCTGGAGAGACCGTCGACGACCGGTGCGAACGCGCCGGCGGCTTGTTTGATTCGCGTTCTTATCGCTTCGATCTCGGCCAAGACGCGATCACGCTCCCGCCTGGTCTTCTCTTCCGAAAGGCGGGCTTCGATTTCGGCGATCTGAGCCGTGAGAGTCGTGGCTTCGGATGCGAGTGCATCGCGGCGCAGGCGCGCACGATCGAGATCGCGACTGAGATTGTCCACTAGATCGTCCTTCCCGAACATGGCTTTGCTCCGTAGGACAGCCGTGACGCGGACCGCCGGCCCGATCAGCGCATGAAAGGCTGGATCGGCTAAAACAGGCATCAATTTCGGTCGCGTCATATGGGCCGACATGGTGACCCCCACCGTCCTCATTAGGCGACGACATGGTTAACAGGTGGTTAATGTCAACAGATGATGGGGCAATGGGGCACGTTGCCACCGCCGCCGACTTCGTCTCCTCGCTGCCATCCATTTTGGCTATACTCGCCCCGGTAGCATCACCGGGAGGGGCATACCGTGGAGCACGACGACCAGCACAAACCCAAAACGGAGCCGAAAAACCTCGTGATCTGCTGTGACGGCACCGGCAACGAGATCTCGGAGAACATCTCGAACGTCCTGAAACTCTATCGCTGCCTGCGCAAGACCGACAAGACGCGGCCGCGGCAGATGGTGTTTTACGATCCGGGGGTCGGCACGGTGACGGAGCCTTCGACGTGGCACCGGCTCAAGGCCAACGTCAATCTGGTGCTGGGGCTCGCCACCGGCTACGGGCTCGATGACAACGTGCTGTCAGCCTATTGCTTCCTGGTCGAGCATTATGCGCCGGGCGACCGCATCTATCTGTTCGGCTTCTCGCGCGGCGCCTACACCGTGCGGGTGCTGGCGGGGCTGATCCACAAGATCGGGCTGATCTCGCCGGAGCAGGCGAACCTCGCAGGCTCGGGCCTCGTCGCCTACAAGCAATATTCCGGCACCGGGCGCGGCAACGACATCGAGGACCTCAAGGATGTCGCCTTCGACGAGAGCGGGCCGCTGCCGAAGGACGAATTCGACCTCGCCGCCCAGTTCGCGCGCATCACCTCGACGCGCTGGCCGACCATCCACTTCATCGGCGTCTGGGACACGGTGGCGAGCGTGATCGTGCCGCGGCGCGACAATTTCTTCTTCGTGTTCAGCCTGGAGGAGCTCGCCTTCACGCTGCGCAATCCGAGCGTAAAAATCTTCCGGCAGGCGATCGCGATCGACGAGCGGCGCTGCATGTTCCGCCTCAAGGCGTACAAGGAGCCGCAGGAATATTGGAGTAACCGCTATGTGCCCGACGAGAAGAAGGTGCCGCAGGACATCATGCAGGTGTGGTTCGCCGGCGTGCATTGCGACGTCGGCGGCGGCTATCCGGAAATCGAGAGCGGCGAGTCCAAATATCCGCTGATCTGGATGATCGAGGAAGCGGCGAAGGCGGGGCTGAACTTCAACCCGCGCACCGTGAACCAGCTCGCCTGGGGCATCCAGCGCAAGAACTCGCCGTTCCAATACGTCGAGCCTGCCTACACCGGCAAGGTGGGCGAGCTGCACAATTCGATGACGGCGCTCTGGCGCGTGCTGGAATATCTGCCGAAGAGCGCGAAATACAAGGAATGGCCGGAGCGGAAGGTTTTTCTGGGCTTCTACATCCCCGATTGCGAGCCGCGCGTGATCCCCGAAGGCGCCCATGTGCACGAGAGCGTGCTGAAGCGGATGGCGGTGGAGCCGGGCTACCGGCCGGTGAACTTGCCGAAGGATTATGTGACCGTGCCGATGCCGGTGAGGCCGCATGCGGAGGCAGCGGAGACGCCGGAGACGGAGCGAGTGTGAGGTGCCGCCCGAAGCTCGTCATGGGAGGCGGGAGCGCGCCACACGTTCAGCTGTCGTCCCTGCGAAAGCAGGGACCCATAACCACAGGGAGCCGTTTGGCGCGGACCAGTGGCTCGGTACGCCCACCGCCGACAACCCATAGATCACGCGGTATGGGTCCCTGCTTTCGCAGGGACGACAGTGGAGATGGAGACCGCCGCACCCCGCTACCGGCGCTTTCTGCGTTCGCTGCTACTTTTCATTAAAATTCTCGGGCCGCCCTTAGTCGGATCGCATCAACTCTTTTCCATCATGCCGCTCAAGACCACCCGCGCCGTCCGCGGAATTGGAGGAGAGTGCCAATGCATCCGCGCCGACATGCCCGCGTGAAACCGTCCGGGCTGGTGTCCCGCCAGGCCAAGATCATCACCGATCCGCGCGCGCCGGTGATCCCCTGCACGCTGATCGACTATTCGCCCGGCGGCGCCTGCGTCGATCTCGGCGGGCAGGTGAATATCCCCGACAGGTTCGAGCTGCTCCACGTCAACACCAAGAAGCGCTGCCGCATCGCCTGGAAGCGCGGCTCGCGGATCGGCGTGGTGTTTTAGCGGTGCTCGCCGCAACTGAATAATCCCGCCGAGCATTCCGCTCTGCTCCCTCCCCCCTTGCGGGGGAGGGTTGGGGAGAGGGGTGGCCCAGCAATAGGTGTTGGCTGCGTGCGAGGTGATGCAACACAGGCTCGCTTCATTCGATGGCGCGTGCCGTGTGGCTACCCCTCTCCCTAGCCCTCCCCCGCAAGGGGGGAGGGAACGCGGTGTGCTTGTGGCGCGACCTTTTCCAACAGCTGTCGTAGCTACGCCCGCATCCTGGCTTTCGTGCCGGCGACGATCTGCATGGCGACGCCGGCGATCCAGCCGAACAAAGCGAGCCAGGTCCACGCCAGGTGCGGCTCGAGGCGGAGCACGATGACGCCGACGGAGGCGAGCGCGGTCAGCGTGGCGCAGAGCGTGCCGGCGGCGCTGAGGAATTCCGCGGCGTCGATCGCGCTGTGCGCGTCGTCAAAGGGCAGCTGTGGCGTGTCGATGCCGAGATAGAAGCCGACGAAGCCGAGCAGCATCATCAGCAGCAGGAAGCCTTGCGTGGTCAGCGGGGCGATCGAAGATCCCACATAGGCGCCGACGAACAGCCCGCACGCCGCGCCGGCCATCGCGAGGCCCACGCGCTCGAAAACGTGGGCAGTCTTGCGAACACGAAACCGCATGGCGGGCCTCCCTGAGGAGTTGGGTGCGCGGGAGGGTAGGCCAGTTTTGTGGTGCGTGGAAGGTGAGGAGAGTTACGGATGCGTGAGGGCGCGGGATAGTGAGGGGACGATGGCCCGCGCCGCACCCACCACTGTCGTCCCGGACAAGCGAAGCGCAGATCCGGGATCCATCACCACAGGGAGAGATTTGGCGAAGACTTTAAGTTGTGCAGTGGCAACTCATACCGCGCATTATAGTGAGATCACGCGGTATGGGTCCCTGCGCCCCGTGCGCAATTGCGCACTAGGCAGGGACGACAGTTGTGATTGCAGCGCCCCCCTCGCGCCCTACCTTGCCCCGAACGTAGTCTTGCCGAACAGCGCCTTTTGCGTCGACGGCTGCGAGCGCCAGTATTGCGGCGGGGCTTCGACTTCGCCGCCGAGTTCGGCCGCGGCGTGCCAGCCCCAGCGGGGATCGTAGAGCAAGCTGCGGCCGAGCGCGACCATGTCGGCCTTGCCGGATGCCACGATCTCCTCGGCGTGCTTGGCTTCGGTGATCAGGCCGACGGCGATGGTGGGCAATCCGGTCTCGCGCTTGATGGCCTCGGCAAACTGCACCTGATAGCCGGGGCCGAGCGGGATCTTCTGCAGCGGCGAGACGCCGCCGGAGGAAGCATCGATCCAGTCGACGCCGCGCGCCTTCAGCGCGTTTGCGAACGTGATGGTCTGCGCCAGATCCCAGCCGCCCTCGACCCAGTCGGTCGACGACACCCGCATGCCGACCGGCTTGTCGTGCGGAAACACGCTGCGCACCGCGTCGTAGATCTCGAGCGGAAAGCGCATGCGGTTTTCGAGCGAACCGCCATAATCGTCGGTGCGCCTGTTCGAGATCGGCGACAGGAACTGATGCATGAGATAGCCGTGCGCGCCATGCAGCTCGATCGCGTCGATGCCGAGCCGGGCAGCGCGCTTGGCGCTGTCGACGAAGGCGTCGCGGATGCGCTTCAGGCCCGCGGCATCGAGCGCCAGCGGCGCGGCCTCGCCCTCCTTGTGCGGCAACGCCGACGGCGCCACCGTCTGCCAGCCGCCGTCACTCTGCGGAATGAGCTGGCCGCCGTCCCAGGGCCGCGCGCTGGAGGCCTTGCGGCCGGCATGGGCGAGCTGCATCGCGATGGCCGTCGAGGAATGCTTGCGCACGGAGGAAAGGATCTGCTTCAGCGCGGCTTCGCAGGCGTCGCTGTAAAGCCCGAGACAGCCCGGCGTGATGCGCCCGATCGCCTCGACATGGGTCGCCTCGATGCAGAACATCGACGCGCCCGACAGCGCGAGATTGTTGATGTGGGTGAAGTGCCAGTCGGTGGCGACGCCGTCGTCGGCCGAATACTGGCACATCGGCGACACCACGACGCGGTTCTTCAGCGTCAGGCCGCGCAGCTTGATCGGGGAAAACAGGGCGCTCATGCGGGGAGTTCCGGGGGATGGAGGAATGGAAGCGATTGCATGAAGTTTAGTAGCCCTACGGCGAATTGCCAGCTGCGCCGCGGACATGCCCGCCCGCGGCGCCATGCATTGCGCGCGTCATATGATCACAAGGCGGAGATAACCCTCGGCCGCTTGCCAGGAACTCCGCTGTCATCCCGGGGCACGCGAAGCGCGAGCCCGGGACGACGATCGAATTCGGGGCCCCTACTCCAACTCCTCGAACCTGCCCGGCGCGGGCTTGCCCATACGGATGCGGCCGTCGGGCAACAGTTCGCCGTCGGCTTCGGCCGAGAACTGGATCGTGTTGCCGCCGCCGTCGCGCTTGCTGGCCTTGCCGAGCGGCCCGAGCTTGTCGGCGAGCGCGGTGTCGTCGAGCACGAACACGCGGTACTCGGTGAGGTGAAAGCGGCGCGGCGCCTGCCATGTCAGCGCGGGCACGGATGTGCGCATGTCGCCGTCGGTCTTGATGTCGACGCTGCGGCCGGTCACGTCGCGGAACAGATCCGGCCCGGCGACCAGCCGCGCGCGGCCGCCGTCGATGGCGTAGAGATTCAGCGTGACGATATGGCGCTCGCTGCGGAACGAGACCGCGACGGTGCGCGAATCCTGCGACCAGGCGGCGTGGAAGGCATCCGGCGCCGAGTCCAGAATGTTGTCGTCGTTGACATTGTCGAGCGTCATCAGCCGACGATGGCCGGGCTCAGCCATCAGGTAGATGCGAAAGCCTTCGCTCCCGGACGCGCCGCCGCCATGGGCTGCGACGGACAGCTTCCCATTCGGCGCACGGCCGCCCTGGATGATGGCGTATTCGTTCTTTCCATACCGATGCTCGGCCGTGGCAAAGGCCGGCGACAGCGCGGCGAGCGTGAAAATGAGGGCGAGGGCGAGGATGGCGCGGCAGGGCATGACGGTTTGTCGGAGAAGGGCGGGCGGACGTTCACTCCACCAGCGTGAACTGCAGCAGCAGCGTGCGCTGGAGCATCGAGAAATTGTCGTCCGACACCAGCGTCAGCACGGTCTCGCCCTCGGGCGTGACGTGGGCGTCGATGCCTTCCATGTTGTCGACCTCGTGGCCGAGATCGGCGGCGAACAGCGCAGGCCCGTCGACCAGCGCGTTGGGCGCGATGGATTTCAGGGGGATCGACCGGATGCGGATGTTGATGCCGGTGAACCAGGAGAATTTGCGTTCGAGGATGAGAAGCTCGCCGGACGGCAGCAGCACGGCATCGCTGATGTCGAATTTTTCGGTGCGGCGGACGCTGAACTGGCCGGGCGACGGACCGCCGATCAGGAACGCGACCAGATTGCCGTCGGCATCCAGCCCGCGCTCGGAGAAGGCGATCAGGGCGCCCGCGAGCGGCTGGCCCTTCGGGACGAAGACCAGCGCCTCGAGCCCCTTGTTGGACGGCAACTTCCGCACGGCGGGCGGCGTCGGCAACACCTCGCCGCGGGCGCGCGTGCCGCCCTTGGCGAAATCGAAGCGCAGGATCTGGTTGACGCGTTCGAGCCCGACATAAACGACATTGCCGTCGCGCGCGAGCGACTCGGTGTCGTACCAGAACCGCTTCTCCGTGATCGGCCGGCCCTCGGAATTGAGCATCGGGGACGCCTCGACATCGTCGAGCCCGATCATCTTGCCGCCGGAATAGCGGATGCTGCCGGTGAACCAGCCGCCCTGGTCGGAGATCGCGAGCAAGCGCTCGCCCTTCGCATCGAGCCGGATGCCGGACAGGCCACCGAAGCCGCGATAGGGCGAGGTCAGCACCAGGCCGCTGCGATATTGCAGCTGACCGAAGCGCACGCGCGAGCGGTCGCGCGGCTCGAAATTGGGAATCGGCCGCGCGYTCACCTCGACGCTGACAGCCTCGGTGACGGCGTGCTCGATCTGCGCGGTGCGCGGCGGCGGCTCGGTCGTCGGCTGCGCCTGCGCCAGTCGGGAGAGTGCGAGAGTGGAAAGTCCCGCCGCCGCGTGGCCAAGAAAGCTGCGGCGGGACGATTGCGTGCTCACGAATGCAATTTGCGTCGCGGGCGACCGGCCTGATGCGTGGGCGCGGTGTTGGTCTCGCTGAACAGCTCGGCGAGCTTCTCGGTGATGGCGCCGCCGAGCTCTTCGGCATCCACGATCGTCACCGCGCGGCGATAGTAGCGCGTCACGTCATGGCCGATGCCGATCGCGATCAGCTCGACCGGCGAGCGGGTCTCGATCTCCTCGATGATGTGGCGCAGATGCCGCTCGAGATAGTTGCCGGGATTGACCGACAGCGTGGAATCGTCGACCGGTGCACCGTCGGAGATCATCATCAGGATCTTGCGCTGCTCGGGCCGGCCGAGCAGGCGCTTGTGCGCCCAGTCCAGCGCCTCGCCGTCGATGTTCTCCTTCAGCAGACCCTCGCGCATCATCAGGCCGAGGTTCTTGCGCGCACGGCGCCAGGGGGCATCCGCCGACTTGTAGATGATGTGGCGGAGATCGTTGAGGCGGCCGGGATTGGCCGGCTTGCCGGCGGCAAGCCACGCCTCGCGCGATTGCCCGCCCTTCCAGGCACGCGTGGTGAAGCCGAGGATCTCGACCTTGACGCCGCAACGCTCCAGCGTGCGCGCCAGGATGTCGGCGCAGGTCGCGGCGACCGTGATCGGGCGGCCGCGCATCGAGCCGGAATTGTCGAGCAGCAGCGTCACCACGGTGTCGCGGAACGTCGCCTCCTTCTCGTGCATGAAGGACAGCGGGTGATAGGGGTCGGTCACCACGCGCGACAGCCGCGCCGGATCCAGAATGCCCTCTTCGAGGTCGAAGTCCCAGGCGCGGTTCTGCTGCGCCATCAAGCGCCTCTGAAGGCGGTTGGCGAGGCGGGCGACGATGCCCTGCAGATGCGCGAGCTGCTTGTCGAGATAGGCGCGAAGGCGCTCCAGCTCGTCATGGTCGCAGAGGTCTTCGGCCGCGATGACCTCGTCGAATTTCGGCGCGAAGGCGTGATATTCCGGCCCGCGCGGCTCGTTCTTGCCGTGCGCGTTCGGACGCGTCGCCTCGCCCGGCGTCTCGTCGTCGCCAAGCTCGCCGTCGTCGAACGTGTCGGAGGTCGAGGCCTGCGCGCTTTCCATCGCGCTCTCGCTCATCTCCTCGCTGGAGGCCTGCGCCTGGTCGGCGCTCATCTCCTGCGCGGCGTCGGAATCGGGCGAGCCTTCGGCGCCTGACTGGTCGTTGTCGCCGTCGCGGTTTTCCTCGTCGTCGTCGTTGTCTTCGCTGTCGGCACTGCGCTCGTCGCCGAGCTCGAGCGCGGTCAGCAGGTCATGCACGGCGTCGCCGAACCTGGTCTGGTCCTCGACCAGGCCATCGAGCCGGTCGAGCCGCTTGCCGATCTTGTCCTCGAGAATGGGCCGCCAGAGATCGACCATCTTCTTCGCCGCCGTGGGCGGCGCCATGCCGGTCAGGCGCTCGCGCACCAGCATCGCCAGCGCATCCGCCAGCGGCGCGTCGGCACGGTCGGTGATTTCGTCGAACTTGCCGCGATGGAAATGGTCGTCGAGCATCGCGCTGAGGTTCTTCGCAACGCCCGCCATGCGGCGCGCGCCGATCGCCTCGACGCGGGCCTGCTCGACCGCCTCGAACACGCCGCGCGCCTGCGGATTGCCGGGCATCAGCTTGCGATGCAGCTTTGCATCGTGACAGGCGATCTTGAGCGCGATGGAGTCGGCGTGGCCGCGCACGATCGCAGCGTCACGTTTTGTCATTTTTCGCGCCGGCTCCGGCAGCCGCGCTTTGCCCGGCGCCAAACCGGGGCGCTCGGCCGCAAAACTGACCTCGAGTTCGGGCGATTTCGCGATCGCCTTCAAGCAGGAGGCCACCGAGCGCTTGAACGGCTCGGTCGGGGCTTCCTTGGTGTTACGGAATTTGGAATTGGATGATGATGTGCTCATAGCGACTTCGTAAACGAGTGGCGCGTCACGCCGCCGGGATAGCCCTTGAGGGTGCCGAACTCCTCGTACCCGCAGGAACGATAGAAGCCCGGCGCCTGGAAACTCATCGTGTCGACATGGGCCTGGATCGCGCCCTGCCGTCTTGCCTCGTCCTCGATCGCCGCGATCAGCTTCGTGCCAAGACCCTTGCCGCGCTGCTTCTGGTCGATCCAGAAGTACTGGATGAACAGAACCGTGGCCCAGAGGTGTCCGACGATGCCGCCGACGATCTTGCCGCGGTCTTTCAGCGAGACCGCGATGCTCCTGACCTTCTGCTTCCCGAACTGCTCGTCGTTATAGGCGCCGAGCCCGGCGAGCACAGCCTTTTTGGTGGTCCCAATGGTGCGCTCGACGGTGATGTTTGGCATGGTCTAGCTGAGCGCCACGTTGACCGCCGATTCCGGCAGCTCCGCGTTGAAGCAGCGCTGGTAGAACTCGGCGACCAGGGGACGCTCGAGCTCGTCGCACTTGTTGAGGAAGGTGACCCGGAACGCGAAGCCGATATCGCCGAAGATATCAGCGTTCTCGGCCCAGGTGATCACCGTGCGCGGGCTCATCACCGTCGACAGATCGCCATTGGCGAAGGCGTTACGGGTGAGATCGGCAAGGCGGACCATCTTGTTGACGATGTCGCGGCCTTCCTGCGTGCGATAGTGCTTGGCCTTGGCCAGCACGATCTCCACTTCCTCGTCATGGGCGAGATAGTTCAGCGTGGTGACGATCGACCAGCGGTCCATCTGGCCCTGGTTGATCTGCTGGGTGCCGTGATAGAGGCCCGAGGTGTCGCCGAGGCCGACCGTGTTGGCGGTCGAAAACATGCGGAAGGCCGGATGCGGCTTGATCACCTTGTTCTGGTCGAGCAGCGTCAGGCGTCCGGAGACTTCCAGCACGCGCTGGATCACGAACATCACGTCGGGACGGCCGGCGTCGTATTCGTCGAACACCAGCGCGATGTTGTGCTGGAGCGCCCAGGGCAAAATGCCGTCGCGGAATTCGGTGACCTGCTTGCCGTCGCGGACCACGATGGAGTCCTTGCCGACGAGGTCGATACGGCTGATGTGGCTGTCGAGGTTGACGCGCACGCAGGGCCAGTTCAGGCGGGCAGCGACCTGCTCGATATGGGTGGATTTGCCGGTGCCGTGATAGCCGGTCACCATCACGCGGCGGTTGCGGGCGAAACCGGCGAGAATGGCAAGCGTGGTGGCACGGTCGAAGCGGTAATCAGAATCGACTTCGGGCACATGAGGATCGACTTCGGAATAGGCCGGGACTTCAAGATCGCTGTCGATCCCGAACACCTGGCGCACCGACACCTTCATGTCGGGCAGACCGGAAATTTCCTCAACTTTGGACAGAGCGGCGGTCGTCATCAATCCTCCGAGGCCCCGGGCGATCCCGAGACCAGTTATTTGCACGTTGGCTGCGGCTGGGTGCGGTTGCGAACTTATCAGAGACAACGTGCCGGCAGAAGCCCGCGCCCCAATCAAAGTTCCATTGTCTTTTCATCTAGATAGGCAAGGAACGCGATTTTTGGAGGGCTGCCTTGCGAATCACGCTCGAATTTCGGGCGGGAGGCGTGGCCTGCCCACGCGAATGGCACTTTTACCGCGTGCACCTACTGATGTAGGGTCCGAACCCCGGTGCTCCAGCCCCCCACGAAAGACGACGTGACGTCCTTTCTCGATCCGCTCATATCCTTCGTTTCGGCCCATGCGTGGCTGGCCTATCTGACCCTGTTCCTGGCGGCGCTGCTCGAAGCCGTTCCGGTGGTGGGATCGGTGATCCCGGGCTCGACCATCATTCTGGCGCTGAGCGCGCTGGTTCCAGGCGGGGAATTGAAGCTGCAATTGGTGCTGCTGGCGGCGGCAATCGGCGCCGTGCTGGGCGACGGCTCGGCCTACTGGATCGGGCACCGGCGGCAACGCGAAATCCTCAACACCTGGCCGCTGACCAACTATCCGCGCGTGGTTGCCGAGAGCGAAAGCTTCTTCAACCGCTTCGGTACCTGGGCCGTGTTCTTTGCCCGTTTCGTGCCGCCGATCCGCGCCTTCGTGCCCGTGACCGCCGGGGCACTGGGGATGGCGCCGGCGACGTTTTATGCGGTGAACATCCCGGCGATCCTGGTCTGGGCTCCCGCCCATGTGCTGCCGGGCGTGCTGGCGGTATCGGCCTTCCACCAATATTTCGGCGTGCCGCACCATGGGCATCCGTTCAAGCACATCTGGATCTTGATGGTGGTGACCGTGGCGATCATCGGCGGCCTTGGCATCTGGTACTACCGCCGCCGGCAGAACGGCCTCGCCGCGACGTCCAAGCCGCGGGCTTAGTGCGCCGGTGTCGTCCCTGCCTAGTGCGCAATTGCGCACGGGGCAGGGACGACAGCGGAGGACGACGCGCTCGCAGAGAGATTCTAACTAGCCCTTCTTCCCGGCGCCGGTCCRACATAGCGCGCCCGCGGACGGATCAGCTTGCCGAACTGCAATTGCTCGCTGGCGTGCGCGATCCAGCCGACGCTGCGGGCCATCGCGAACAGCGCGAGCTCGCTGCCTAGGGGCAGGCGCAGCGCGTGCACGAGGACGGCGAGCGCATAGTCGATATTGACGAGCTCGCCGGTCGCCTCGACGATCCGCTCCGGCACTTCGCGCGTGAATTTGCGCGGCGCGCCGGCACGCGCCAGCGCGTTCAGCAGCGACTGCGCGCGGGGATCGCCGCGCTTGTAGACGCCGTGGCCGAAGCCGGCAAAGCGCTCGCCGAGCGCGACGCGCTCGCGGACCATGGGCTCGACATCGCGATCGACCAGCGCCTTGACGAGCTGCGAGGCCAGCACGCCGGCGCCGCCATGCTTCGGCCCTTTCAACGCGGCGAGGCCGGCGATCACGGAGTCATAGAGGTTGAGGCCGGTCGATGCCGCGCAGCGCGCGGTGAAGGTCGAGGCGTTCAATTCGTGATCGGCGAGCAGCACCAGCGCGCGGCGGATGAGGTCGGGCGCGTGCTTGTTGTCTGGCGCCCAGGCCTTCGCGATCTGCTGGTGCAGCGGCTCGGATGATGGCTCGGCGTTCAGCATGGTCGCAACCAGGAGGCGGACAATGCGCCCGCCGACCATCGCGCGGCCATCGGGCGCTCGGGTGAAGGCACGCGCGTCCGCGCTGGTCGCGAGCGCCAGCACTGCGATGGCGCGGTCGATCGGCGCGGCGCGGCGCGCGGCCTCTGCGATCGCGCGCATCTCGTCGGAGATCTGGGGCTGATTGTCCGGCGTGAAGGGATCGACGTCGGAGACGTCCCACAGCAGCGTCGCCGTGTGCTCCAGCGTGTCGTTCTCAGCGAGATCGACGCAATTGACGCCGCGGTAGATCGCGCCCTCCTCGGTAATGGTCGAGATCTCCGTGTCCATGACCGGCAGGTCAGCGTCGAAGCTGCGCAGGCCGCGCGGCTCCGGCGACGGCACCCGGCGCTCCTTAAGGGCGCGGACGTCCTCGGCCCGATAGCGGTTCTTGCGCGAATCCGGCGTCGGCTCGGAGCGGATCAGGCCACGGCTGACATAGGCGTAGAGCGTGGCCGGCGAGATCGCGAGCTCGGCCGCGGCTTCCCGGGCCGACAGATAGAGTTCCTCGGAATTATTCATATTGATTTATGTAATCAAGATTGATCAATCTGTCGAGAGGCCTGATTTTCTCCTGGTGCAGTGCAAAGGAGATTGGGTCATGAACATCCACCTCACCAAAAGCCAGATCGGGCTGGACGGCGTTCCCGCGGCCGAGACCGCGCTGAGCCATGTCGATGGCGAGCGCGGCGAACTGATCATCGCCGGCGAGCATGTCGGCACCCTCGCAAGCCAGTCGAGCTTCGAGGGCGTCACCGCCCGGCTCTGGAATGGCGCGAGCAAGACCACGCTGAGCGAAGCCAATGTGCGGGCGAGCCTGGGCGCGGCGCGCGAGCGTGCGTTCGCGCGTTTGCCGGAGCTGTTGCCGGCGACACGCGGCATGGGCATCGTCGACGGGTTCCGCGCGGCGGTCGCGGGCCTGCGCGCGGAGAACGGGCTGGAACATGAGGCGACGATCGTCGGCGCGTTTCCGGTGATCGCAGGCGCGCTGGTCCGTCGTGCCAGGGGGCTCGAGCCGGTTGCGCCCGATCCGAATGCGAGCCACGCCGCCGATACGCTGCGGATGCTGCGCGGCGCCTCACCGGAGCCGCGCGAGGTCGCGGCGCTGGACGCCTATCTCGTCACGGTCTGCGACCACGGCATGAACGCTTCGACCTTCACCACCCGCGTGGTGGCCTCGACGCAGGCCGATCTGTTTGCCGCCGTCACCGCCGGATACTGCGCGCTGACCGGCCCCTTGCACGGCGGCGCGCCGGAGCCGGTGCTGGAAATGCTCGATGCGATCGGCTCCAGCGAACGCATCAAGCCATGGGTCGATGCCGCACTCGCCCGCGGCGAGCGGCTGATGGGCTTTGGCCATCGCGTCTATCGCGTGCGCGATCCGCGCGCCGACGTGCTCAAGGCCGCGATCGGGCGGCTTTCGGCGGACGGTGCCGACCTGCCCTTTGCCGGCGAGGTCGAGGCCTATATCCGCAGCGCGCTGCGCAAGAAGAATCCGGACCGGCCGCTGGAGACGAACGTGGAGTTCTTCACGGCGATTCTGCTCGATGCTCTCGCCATTCCACGCCAGGCCTTCACGCCGATCTTCGCCGTGGCGCGTGCAGCGGGATGGACCGCCCATGCGCGCGAGCAACAGCGGACGGGGCGGCTGATCCGGCCGAGTTCGTCATATGTGGGGGAAATGCCGAAGGCTTCCGGCGAATAGAGCAGAAAGCGCACGACAGCCGGGCCGTTCACTGCGCTGTCGTGCCTCGCTCGGACGCACGATGACACGACAGAGCCGTCGCGCCGTAATTGCGGGAACGCGCGCACGGTCCGGTCGACGAACTTGGAACATCTCCGGGTTTGGGGACTTAACCGTGAGCCCCCTCGGATCAAGATTCCAATGCTGGACCTGTTTGGACAAGCGGACGAGGCCAGGATCGGCGAGATCGCCGCCGGCTATGCCGCCAACCGGACCGAGGCCGGCACGGATTCTGAAAGACGATTCCGCGACTTGCTGCAGGCTCTGCCTGCCGCGATCTACACAACCGACGCGGAAGGTTGCATCACCTTCTTCAATCGCGCCTGCATCGATTTTGCCGGACGCATGCCGAAGATCGGCGAGATGTGGTGCGTGACCTGGAAGCTCTATCTGCCCGACGGCACGGCGCTTCCCCACGATGAATGCCCGATGGCAATCGCGCTCAAGCAGAACCGGCCCGTGCGCGACGTCGAGGCCGTGGCCGAGCGGCCGGACGGCTCCCGGATCTGCTTCATGCCATATCCGACGCCGCTGCGCGACGAACGGGGGCGTTTGGTTGGTGCGGTGAACATGCTGGTCGACATCACGGCTCGCAAGGAGGCAGAGCAGAGGACGCTGCTCCTCACCTCCGAGGTCGATCACCGTTCCAACAACCTGCTCGCGGTGGCTCAGGCGATGCTGCGGCTGACGAAGGCGGATACCGCGGAAGAGTTCCAGACCGTGTTTGCAGGCCGGCTCAGCGCGCTTGCCAACGTGCAGAGGCTGTTCTCGGCTTCGCGTTGGACCGGCGCGAATCTGAAGACCATCGTCGAAGAAGAACTCCGGCCGTACGCAAGCCGGGACGGCGAGCGGATCAGGATCGCGGGAGACGACGTCCGCCTGCCGCCCACGCTGGCCCAGTCGATCGCAGTCGCGCTGCATGAGCTCGCCACCAACGCCGCCAAATATGGCGCGCTGTCGAGGCCTTCGGGCAGGCTGGAGATCAGCTGGGAGACCAATGGTGCAGAGCCTCTCGTGCTGCACTGGTCGGAGAGCGGCGGTCCCCGGGTCAACGAGGCGCCAACGCGCAAGGGTTTTGGAATCGGCGCGGTCGACGGCATCATCCGGACCTTGCGCGGAACCATTACCCGGCAGTGGAGGCCGGAAGGACTGGTTTGCGAACTGTCCTTCCCGGAAGGCGTAGCCTAGGCCTCGCGGACCACCGTCTTCAGATAATTGTAGGCCTTGATGATCTCGATCAGGCGATCTTCGGTCGACCGGTCGCCGCCGTTGGCGTCGGGGTGATGCTGCTTGACCAGCGCCTTGTACTTGCTCTTGACGTCGGCGAGCGTGGAATTGGGGCCGAGACCCATGACCTGGAGCGCCTTGCGCTCGGCGTTCATCACCTTGCGCGTCTCGGCCTTGGGCTCGGCCTGCGGACCCTTCCGCCAGCCCGCGCGGCCGTTGATCTCACTGAACATGCTGAACGGATCGGACGCCATGTCGATCTCGGCTTCCGCACCCTTCTTGCCGCCATTGGCGCCCATCTTCCAGGTCGGGCGGTGACCGGTCAGCGCATCCTTCTGGTAGCGCGCGACGGCATCGGCATTCATGCCGGAGAAGAAATTGTAGTTCTGGTTGTACTCGCGCACGTGGTTCAAGCAGAAGTGCCAGTACTCGCGCTGGTTCTCGCGGCCCTTCGGCGCACGGTGCGCACCCTTGTTCTGACACCCGGCCCATTCGCAGTTGACCACGGCGTCGCGCGGCTTCACTTCCGGCTGCTTGCCTTTCGGCTTGACCCGGATGGAGTCGAAGAACTTTGATGAATCGATCGGCATGACTGACTTTGACTACGCAATGCAAAAACCTTCAAGTCTTGACATTGCAATTAGCTGGGAACCCGCAGCCGAAGTTTCACTCCGGCGTCTTCGAGGTACGGCCGCCGCAGGCGGCCTATGCAATTGACGGAGTGCGGCTGCGCGCTTTAATGGCACTCATGTTTATGAAAGACACTATCAGCAACAAGTTGCGGGAAGCTTTCACGCCGGAAAGCCTGCAGGTCGTCGACGAGTCACATTTGCATGAGGGCCACGCCGGCCATCGACCGAGCGGCGAGACACACTTTTGCGTTTATATTGCGTCTCAGGCCTTCAAAGGGAAGAGCCGGGTCGATCGCCACCGCATGATAAATTCGGCGCTGGCCGCGGAACTTGCCGGCAGCGTGCACGCGCTCGCGATCCACGCTCAGGCACCGGGGGAAGGCGGCACCTAGCTCGCCAATTCGGCTGTCATGCCCTGCGAAGGCGGGGCATCCAGTAAACACTGCTGGCGAGATTCAATCGATAGGCTGCGGCGTACTGGATCGTCCGCCCCCGTGCGCAACTGCGCACAAGGCGGACGATGACACCGTGCGTCAAAACGACGTTCCCGCCCGCCTGGGCTTGGCCTCTTCCATCTCCGCGTCACGCGGCACCGGTGAAATACGGAGCGCGGTGATGCGGTTGCGTTCGCGGCGGAGGACGCGGAAACGGAAGCCGTGGAACGTGAAACTCTGGCCGCGGTCGGGGATCGAGCGCGCCTCGTGAATGACGAGACCGGCGACTGTCGTTGCCTCCTCATCGGGCAGGTGCCAGTCCATGGCGCGGTTGAGATCGCGGATCGGCACCGAGCCGTCGACCACGACCGAGCCGTCCGGCTGGGCGCGCACGCCGGCGACCACGACGTCGTGCTCGTCGGAAATGTCGCCGACGATCTCTTCCAAAATGTCTTCCAGCGTCACGAGACCTTCAACCTCGCCGTACTCGTCGACGACGAGGGCGAAATGGGTTTTTCGGCGCCGGAACGCCTTGAGCTGCTCGGAGACCGGGCGCATTTCCGGCACGAACCAGGGCGGCAGCGCGATGGTGGAGACGTCGATGCGCGAGGTGTCACCGTCGGATGCGCGGATTGCGCGCAGCAAATCCTTGGCGTGAAGCACGCCGATGATGTTCTCCGGCTTCTCGCGCCAGAGCGGAATGCGGGTGTACTCGGTCGCCAGCACCTCGCGCACCAGTTCCTCCGGCGGCAGGTCGGCATTGATCATCATCATCTCGGTGCGATGGATCATGACGTCGGAGACCTGCAGCTCGCGCAGATCGAGCAGGCCTCCGAGCATGTCGCGGTCCTGCTTCTCGACCTTGCCCTCGTGGTGCAACAGGTCGACCGCGCCGCGCAGGCGCTCGGTCGGCGACAGGATCGCCTGGTGCTCGCCGGCCAAACCAAACAAGCGCATCAGCAGACGAACGATGACCTCGACGATCCGCAGCAACGGTCCCAGCACATACATCGTCAGCCGCATCGGGCGGGCAACCGCAAGCGCCATGCGGTCGGGCGCGTTGATCGCGATGGTCTTCGGTAGCACCTCCGCGAAGATCACGACCAGCGCCGTCATCACGCCGGTGGCATAGAGCACGCCGACATCGCCGAACCAGGCCGTGAAGATGCTGGTGGCGAGCGCGGACGCGCTGATATTGGCGATGTTGTTGCCGAGCAGCAGCGCACCGATCAGGCGCTCGCGCATGTCGAGCAGCTGCGAGACGACATCGGCGTCGTGGTTACCCTGCTTGGAGAGCCGCAGCATGCTGGCGCGCGAGGCGCCGGTCAGCGCGGTCTCGCTCGCGGCGAAGAAGCCCGAGACGAGCAGGCAGAGAATGACGATGGTGAATCCGAGCCAGTCCATGCACCACTCAAAAACCGGTTAGCCGCGCATCAAGCCTTCTGCGCGAGCTTCTCTTTGAGGAAATCGCGCACCGGCGCCGGCTCGACGTCCTTCGCGATCACGGCGCGCCCGACCGCCTCCAACAGGATGAAGGTGAGCTTGCCGCGCTTGACCTTCTTGTCCTGCGCCATCAGCGCCATCAGCGCATCGGCGTCGGCAAGCCCTTCCTGCGCGAAACCGGCGATGTCCTGCAGGCGCGTCGGCAGGCCGGCCTCGATGAGGTGACGCTCGACGCGCGCGGCATCGGCCTCGCCGATCATGCCAAGCTTCGCCGAGAACTGCGCCGCCAGCGTCATGCCGATCGAGACACCCTCGCCATGGAAGAGGCGATCGGAGAAGCCGGTCGCGGCTTCCAGCGCGTGACCAAAGGTATGGCCGAGATTGAGCAGCGCGCGCTCGCCGGTCTCGCGCTCATCGCGCGAGACGACGCCGGCCTTGGCGCGGCACGAGGTCGCGATCGCGTGCTCGCGCGCCGAGCCGCCCTTGAAAATGTCGGAGTGGTTCTTCTCCAGCCAGGTGAAGAAGGCTTCGTCGCCGAGCACGCCGTATTTGGCGACCTCGGCATAGCCGGCGCGGAACTGCCGCGGCGACAGCGTATCGAGCACGGCGGTGTCGGCAATGACCAGCACGGGCTGGTGGAAAGCGCCGAGCAGATTCTTGCCCTGCGGCGAATTGATGCCGGTCTTGCCGCCGACGGAGGAATCGACCTGTGCCAGTAGCGAGGTCGGCACCTGCACGAAATCGACGCCGCGGCGCAGGATCGCGGCCGCAAAGCCGGCGAGATCGCCGACCACGCCGCCGCCGAGCGCGATGACGAGATCGTTGCGCTCGACCTTCGCGGCGATCAGGGCCTCGCTGACCTTTTCGAGGCCGGCATAGGTCTTGGAGATCTCGCCTTCCTCGACCACGATGCGCGAGGTCGGAATGCCGGCAGAAGCGAGCGACGCTTCGGTCGGCTCGAGCCAGTGTTTTGCGACGGTGCGATCGGTGACGATTGCCGTACGCACGCCGGGCCGCAAGCGCGCGACCCGTTCGCCGAGCGAGGCCAGCACGCCGCGGCCGATGACGATGTCATAGGCGCGATCGCCGAGCGCGACGTCGACGTTGACGGGATCTGAATGTTTCAACGGCGCAGTCATCGTACGGCACTCGCAACGTCGGCAGGTGATTGGGCGGCCTGTTCGCCGCAGAGATGGGCGCGCAGCGTCTCGATGCATTCCTCGACGATCCTGTCGTGCGGCACGTCGCGCGAGGCGATGGTGAGGTCGGCATGGCGATAGATCGGCTCGCGCTCGGTGAGCAGGCGCGTCACGGTTCCTTCGGGATCGGCGGTCTGGAGCAGCGGGCGGTCGGCGCGGCGGCGCACCCGGCGCATGATGACGTCAGGGTCGGCCTTGAGCCAGATCGAGACCGCCTTGGCCGCAATGCGATTGCGCGTCTCCTCGCGCATGAAGGCACCGCCGCCGGTCGCCAGCACGATCGGCTCGCCGTCGAGCAGGCGCGCGATCACCCGCGCCTCGCCATCCCGGAAATACGGCTCGCCATGGCGCTCGAAAATCTCCGGTATGGTCATGCCGGCATGAGCGACCTCGATCTCGGTGTCGGCGTCAACGAAGGGCAACTTGAGCCGGGCCGCCATGCGGCGGCCGATGGTGGATTTGCCCACCCCCATCATGCCGACGAGCACGATCGAGCGCGTCCCGAGCGCCGACAGGATGTCGGCCTCAGGGGCAGCTTGTATCGGCAACGCGGCGTCGGGCATGGGTCTCGCTCGATCTGCCGCCGGAGGCGGCATGCTTTGGCCACCTATACGACCCCCTCGGGGCCCTCGCCAGAGGACTCTTGCCACGAAACGGCGAACATGTTGGATGATTTCATTGGTTAATTTGGACGCCTGAGACCTTCCCGAGACCTTGCCCGATGCCCAGCCTGTTCCGCTTCCTGACGGTCGTCGCCGTGCTCGCCGGCATCGTCTATGGCGTGGTCTTCGCGCTGGCGAACTTCGTGAGCCCGAAGTCGCGGGAAATGACGGTGACGATCCCGCCGGATAAGTTTCTCAAGAAATAGGAGCTAGCCTCCAGGGCATGCGCGTACAGCCCTCAGACAGCAAGCTCACCGGCCTGTTCCTCGACATGCTCGCGGCGGAACAGGGCGCCGGCCCCAATACGCTCGACGCCTACCGCCGCGACCTCACCGATTTCTCGGAATTTTTGGGCCGCGTCGGGCACAGCTTTGCCGACGCCGAGACGCAGATCCTGCGCGATTACCTCGGCGATCTCGACAGCCGCGGCTTCAAGTCCACCAGCGTCGCGCGGCGGCTGTCGGCGATGCGGCATCTCTACCGCTTTCTCCTGAACGAGCGCATCCGCACCGAGGATCCCGCGGCGATCCTGTCCGGCCCCAAGCGCGGCCGCGGCCTGCCAAAGGTGCTGTCGATCGCGGATGTCGACCGCATGCTCAGCCGCGCCAAGGAATTGAGCGAGGCGGAGGACGCTTCTCCCTCGAAACGGCTGCGCGCGTTGCGGCTCTATTGCCTGCTCGAGGTGCTCTACGCCACCGGCCTGCGCGTCTCCGAGCTGGTGGCGCTGCCGCGCTCCGCGGCAAAACGCGACGCCCGCATGATCGTGGTGCGCGGCAAGGGCAACAAGGAACGCCTGGTGCCGCTCAACGAGGCTTCACGGCAGGCGATGGCCGATTATCTCGCGGCGACGGAAGCGGCAAAAGCCGACAAGAAGAACAGCGTGGCCGCCTCGAAATGGCTATTCCCATCGTTCGGCGAGAGCGGGCATCTGACGCGGCAGCATTTCGCTCGCGACCTGAAAGAGCTTGCTGTCGCCTCGGGGCTGCAGGCCCGGCTGGTCTCCCCGCACGTGCTGCGCCACGCCTTTGCCAGCCACCTCCTGCACAACGGCGCGGATCTGCGCATCGTGCAGACCCTGCTCGGCCAC
Source organism: Bradyrhizobium sp. P3_C3 (assembly GCF_056402655.1). Lineage (NCBI taxonomy): Bacteria > Pseudomonadati > Pseudomonadota > Alphaproteobacteria > Hyphomicrobiales > Nitrobacteraceae > Bradyrhizobium > Bradyrhizobium sp. P3_C3. Next base: position 33,592 of record NZ_JBFUGY010000054.1, read on the forward strand.
ACCGACATCTCCACGACCCAGATCTACACCCATGTGGTCGAGGAGCGCCTGAAGAGCCTGGTGCGCGACCTGCACCCGCTGGCGGAGAAATAGACAGGTCTCTTGCCCCGGCTCTGCGCAGCAGCGCTATAGAAGCGCTGCAGCGCGTCCGGGACACGAGAGCCCAGCCGGGGCAACCCATGAAACCGCCTTGACTTCGGCCACATCTCCGCAGAAAGAGCCGTGGCCTCACGCATGATTTGGCGGGCTGCTTTAGAGCGCACAAGCCAACTCATTGAAGAAGCTACATTTCTTTCCGCCGATCCAAACCTGCTTCGACGCCCCGCCCCGTCCTCGCTATATTGAGTTGATGCCAGATCACATGCGCAGCTATCTCGACTTCGAAAAGCCGGTCGCCGAGCTCGACTCCAAGGTTGACGAGCTGCGGACGCTTGCGGCCTCGGGCACCGATATCTCCGAGGAAATCGGGAAGATCGAGGACAAGGCGGCGCAGGCGCTGGCCGACCTCTATCTGAACCTGACGCCGTGGCAGAAGACGCTGGTCGCGCGGCATCCGCAGCGGCCGCATTTCAACGATTTCATCAAGGGCCTGATCACCGAATTCACTCCGCTCGCCGGCGACCGCAAGTTCGGCGAGGACGAGGCACTGGTTGCCGGCTTCGGCCGCTTCCGCGGTGAGGCCATCTGCGTGATGGGCCAGGAAAAGGGCGATTCCACCGAGAGTCGCATCCGGCACAATTTCGGCATGGCGCGGCCCGAGGGCTATCGCAAATGCGTGCGGCTGATGGAAATGGCCGAGCGGTTCGGCCTGCCGGTGCTGTCGCTCGCCGATTCCGCCGGCGCCTATCCCGGCATCGGCGCCGAAGAGCGCGGCCAGGCCGAAGCGATCGCGCGCTCGACCGATGCCTGCATGGCGCTGACCGTGCCGAACGTCGCCATCATCACCGGCGAGGGCATGTCCGGCGGCGCCATCGCCATCACCACCGCCAACAAGGTCCTGATGCTGGAGCACGCGATCTACAGCGTGATCTCGCCCGAGGCCGCCTCCTCGATCCTGTGGCGCGACGGCTCCAAGGCGCAGGAAGCCGCCAACAACATGAAGATCACCGCGCAGGACATGCTGCGCTTCGGGGTGATCGACAGCATCTTGAAGGAGCCGGTCGGCGGCGCCCACCGCGACCCCACCGCCATGATCGCCACCACGGGCGATGCCATCGCCAAGGCCTTTGACGAGCTCCGCGGCCTGGACGGCGACACCATCCGCAAGCAGCGGCGGCAGAAATTCCTCGATATCGGCCGGAAACTGGGCTGATTCGGCCGTTTTCGGTGCCGTAGGGTGGGCAAAGCGAAGCGTGCCCACCCTTCCAAACAGTATGGGGAGCGAGATGGTGGGCACGGCGCTTTGCGCCTTTGCCCACCCTACGAGACCTTTCGGGCGGCCCCCGACCGCCCCGGTAACTCCCCGTTAACCCTTTTTTTGCCCAAATCAGCGATCTCTGTGCGGATTGGGCCAAAAGGCCCAAGTACGGCCCAAAGTCGCGTCCATTTAGTCTTCGTTGACCATGCCACTGGGCCAACGGGCTCGTGATCCCAGCTCGGGTTGCGACCACATGACCCAGAGGTTAGAATTTTAATCAATGGCTTCAGGGCACAAGCGCTGGAGCGTGGTTCGAAAACACCCGTCACGACGGGTCCGGATCTCCGGTCGGATCATGCTTCGAGATTGGGGTTCGCGCTCTCTGCCCGGCACGGTGTGGGGTCCATCTTGATTTCTCGTTCGCTTGCTCGCGCGCTTTTGGCTTCGGTTGCGCTGCTGACGGCCAGTGTTCTGCTGGCCGGCTGCGACACCGACCAGGTTTCGCTCGCGACCAACGCCAAGGCCAACCAGCCGGTGCCGCCAAAGCTTCTCGCCGCGATGGTCGAGAAGGACATGGACCTGCAATCGCCGATCCTGGTGCGCCTGTTCAAGCAGGAGGCCGAGCTCGAGGTCTGGAAGCAGGCCCGCAACGGCCAGTTCGCGCTGCTCAAGACCTATCCGATCTGCCGCTGGTCGGGCGATCTCGGCCCGAAGGTGCGCGAAGGCGACCGCCAGGCGCCGGAGGGATTCTACTCGATCAATCCGGGCCAGATGAATCCGCAGTCGGCCTACTATCTCTCGTTCAACACGGGCTATCCGAACGCGTTCGACAAGGCTCTGGGGCGCACCGGCTCGCAGCTGATGGTGCACGGCGATTGTTCGTCGCGCGGCTGCTACGCGATGACCGACGAGCAGATCGCGGAGATCTATTCGCTTGGCCGCGAGTCGTTCTTCGGCGGGCAGAAGGCGTTCCAGCTGCAGGCCTATCCGTTCAAGATGACGCCGGTGAACATGGCCAAGCACCGGAACAACCCGAACATGCCGTTCTGGAAGATGATCAAGGAAGGCTATGATCATTTCGAGGTGACGCGGCAGGAGCCGAAGGTCGATTTCTGCGAGCGCAAATACGTGTTCGACGCAACGAAGACGCCTGACGCGAAGCGCGATCCGGTGTTCGACGCGTCCGCGAAGTGCCCGGCCTATGTGATCCCCGAGAACATCGCCAGCGCGGTGCGCGACAAGGATGCGCGCGACCAGGTCGAGTACAACAAGCTCGTCGCCAAGGGCACGCCAATCGCGCGCATGAACACCGGCATCGACGGCGGCATGAACAAGATTTTTGCCTCGAAGATTCCGGAGGGATCGACCGGACTGTCGGAGAATGCCGAAGGCTCGACCCTGGAGATGCTGGCGATGGCGAAGGCGCCGGGCACGATCCCCGGACACGTCAATCCGCCCAAGCCCAATCTCGATGCGGCCGCCGCCGCTCCCGCGAACCAGGAGCCGGTCGTCGCCGTCAGCGCCCCCGCCGCCACCACCCGCGTCGCCGCAGCCGCGCCGGCCAGCGAGAAATCCCAAGAGAAATCGTCAGGCGGCTTCTTCTCCAACCTCGGCCGCAAGATGGGCCTCGGCACCGCCGACACGACGGCGACCACGCCGCCGCCGCAGGCGACCGCGTCCGTGGCCCCGACCGCTGCGCCAGCAACACCACCCACCGCGACGTCGAGGCTGAAGGCCGCAGTGACCCGGTTCGTGCCTGGCCGCGATACGTCCAAGGACGCGCCGAAGCCGGCCGTCGCCGCCGCCAAGCCGGCCGAACCGGTGAAGCCGGACACGCGCCTCGCCGCGACGCGGCCGGCGCTGAAGCCGTCGGTGTCGGATGGCGCGAGTGAAGCGACGCAGATCATGGGCGCCGCGCCGGTGGTGTCGTCGAACTCGTTCGACAGCCGCTTTGGGGCGGTGAAGTAAGGCCGGCGCTCCGCTTAATCTCTCCGATCCATCTCAGCCTGACGCCGTCATTCCCCTTGATGAGGTACAGTGAGAGCGCTGCGCCTCACTCAAAGACTGGCAGCGCGACCTACGGCGCCAAATACCGCATCAGCTCCGGATTGACGCGCACATCATTCGCCTGCCCTTGCAGCGCGACCCTGCCGCGGTCGAGCACGTAGGCATAGTCCGCGACGCGCAGCGCGAGGTCGAGGTGCTGCTCGACGATGATGACGGCGATGCTCTTCGCGAGCTCGATCAGGCGCTCGGTGATCTCCTCGATCACGCCGATCCAGACGCCTTCGGTCGGCTCGTCCAGCAACAACAGCTTCGGATCGCCCAGCATCGCGCGGCCGATGGCGAGCATCTTGCGCTCGCCGCCGGAGAGGGTGCCGGCGGGCTGGTCGAGGCGCTGGCCGAGTTTCGGGAAGATGGTCAGCACCTGGTCGACCGCGTCGGCCTTCTTGCTGGCGAGCGAGCCGACCGCGAGATTGTCGCGCACCGACAGACGCGCAAACACCGAATGCTCCTGCGGGACGTAGCCGATGCCGGCGCGCACGCGCTCCTGGGTCGCGCGGCGGCTGATGTCGCGGCCGTCGAAGGCAACCTCGCCCTTCCAGGCCGGCAGCTCGCCGACGATGGTCTTCATCAGCGTGGTCTTGCCGGCACCGTTGCGGCCGAGCACGGCGACGCCGCCGCGCCAGGGAATGCCGAGGGTGACGTCGAACAGGACCTGGCTGCGGCCATAGCCCGCGTCGAGATGCTTGATGTCCAAAAATTCAGGCACGGCGCAGATAGATCTCCTGAACGGATTTATTGGCCTGGATCTCCGACACGGTGCCTGATGCCAGCACCTTGCCCTGGTCGAGCACGGTCAACCGATCGCAGATGTCGCGGATGAAATCGAGGTCATGCTCGACGATGACGAGCGAGCAATGTTTCTTGATCGGCTGAAGCAGCTCACCGGTGACGCGGCGCTCCTCCAGGCTCATGCCGCCGGTCGGCTCGTCCAGCAGCAGCAGCTTCGGCTTGCCCGCGAGCGCCATCGCGATCTCCAGCCATTGCTGCTGGCCGTGCGACAGCGCCGCCGCCGCGTCGAAGGCACGATCGGCGAGGCGGAACTGCGTCAGCATGGTCATGACCTGGTCGTGCAGCGCGCCCCGCGTGCGCGAGAATACGAGATCGAACAGCGAGGACTGCGCCTGCAGCGCGAGCAGGATGTTGTCGTAGAGCGTCAGCGTCGGCAGCACGCTGGTGATCTGGAATTTCAGGCTCATGCCGGCCCGGGCCCGTTCGGTCGGCGTGAACGCGGTGATGTCGGTGTTGATGAAACTCACTTTGCCTTGGGTCGGCACTTCGGCCCCCGCAATGCACTTCATCAGCGTGCTCTTGCCGGAGCCGTTCGGTCCGATCAGGCCGTGAAACTCGTTCTCGCCGACGGTCAGCGCGGCGCCGTCGAGCGCGGTGAGCTTGCCAAAGATCTTCTTGATGCCGGCGGCCTCAAGGAGCGGCATTGCGCTTCTCCTTCTTAGTCTCCTTGGGCTTGGCACCAAAGCTGCCGACCCGCTCGCGCTCGCCGAGCACAAAACTGATCAGGCCGAGCGGCCGGAACAGGATCACGAGCAGCAGCAGCAGACCGAGGATGATCGGCCAGATCTCGCGATAATTGTCAGAGAGCCAGAAGCTGACGCCCTCGACGATCACGGCGCCGATGACGGCGCCGATCAACGTGCCGGAGCCGCCGAACAGAACATAGAGCACCACCTGCGTCGAGACCACGACACCGACCATGTTGGGCCAGACGAAACCTTCGTGGAAGGCATAAAGGCTGCCGGCAAGACCTGCGATGGCGCCGCCGATCGCGAAGATGATCGCCTTGAGATGCTGCGCCTTGTAGCCGAAGAAGGCGATGCGCTGCTCGTTCTCGCGCAGGCCTGCGAGCGCCAGCCCGAATTGCGAGCGCACCAGGAAGCGGCAGAGCAGGTAGACCACGACGAGGATGCCGAGCACGAGATAGTAGAAAGCCGGGCCTTCAGTAAATTCGTAGCCGCCGAGCGACATCGGCGCGATCGAGGGGATGCCATTCTGGCCGCCGAGATAGTACCAGCCGCGCGCGAGGCGATCGGCGGCGTAGGAGCCGGTCAGCGTGCCCAGCGACACGAAGATGACACTGGAGGGATGCCGTCCGAGCAGCAGGAAGCCGCCGAGCAGCAGCGCGAAGGTGAGGCCGATGATCGTGCCGGCGGGGAGCACCAGGAAGATGTTGGTGATGTCGAGGTCGCGCGCGAGCAGCGCGACGCCATAGCCGGCCGAGCCGAAGAACAGGGCCTGGCCGAAGCTCATGATGCCGGCATAGCCCCAGACCAGATCGAACGACAACGCGAACAGCGCGAGAATGATCACGCGGGTCGCGAACACCGTGAGGTAGTCCTGCAGCACCAGCGGCGCGAGCAGCGCCGCGACGAGCACGACGCCCTCCACGATCGGCAGGACCTTTCGTCCTGCCTTGACCTGTTCCTTGGCCTGTTCCGCGGCCACGCGTTCAGCCATCGCATCGTCCGCTTCGTCGCCGGCGATGGCTTCTCTTACCACACTCATCGACTTCGGCATTCCGCCTCAGCATTCCTTGGGATCGACGAGCCCGTCGCTGCGTCCGACGATCTCGTAGTTCCCACCCTTGGCGACCGCGGTGTACATCTTCATCTTGCAGTGCCGCTTGCCCGGCACCATCTCGGCCGGGCCGCCCGGGCCTTCGGCGATCTTGGCGTGATCGAGAGTGGCGGCAACCGAGTCGCGATCGACCTTGCCGGCTTCCTTCACGGCCGCTTCCCACAGCTTGAGGCCGCGATAGGTACCGGTCGCGGCACTGCCGGCCGCGAACAGGAAGTTGCCGGGAAAGTCCTTCTCATACGCCGCCTGGATTTTTGCGTCGAACGGGTTCTCCTTGGTCAGCACCTTGAAATAGTCGAGACAGCTTGCGAGCCCCTCGATCTCCGCGGCCTGGTTGATGTTGAGCGTGTTCTCGTCATAGTAGACGCAGGCCAGGCGCCCGCCGTTCTTGAGGAAGCCCGCTTCATAGAGTTGCTTGAAGAACGGGCCGACACCCGGCGGAATGACGGTGTTGAAGACGACGTCGACCTTGTTGGAGATGATGCGGTTGACGGTCGATGAGAAGTCGATCTGGTCGAGCGGGTAATATTCCTCGAACACGACCTCGCCGCCGTTCGCCTCAATGACCTTGCGGGCGTAGACGTTGAGCGTGTGCGGCCAGACATAGTTGGCGCTCGGCAGCGCGAACTTCTTGCCACCGTTCTTGATCAGCCAGGGGATGAACTCGTCACACTGCTGCGCCGGCGTCGGCCCGGTGCAGAACAGATAGGGCGTGCACTCCTTGCCTTCGTAGAGCTGCGGATAGATGTAGAGCGTCTTGCCGCGCGCCACGATCGGGTCCTTGATCGCGTTGCGCATCGACGAGGTGATGCCGCCCAGCACCATGTCGACCTTGTCGCGCTGGATCAGTTTTCGGACGTTGCCGACGGCGACGGATTCGTTCGAGGCAGTGTCCTCGATATAGAGCTCGAGCGGGCGGCCGAGCAGGCCACCGGCCGTGTTGATCTCCTTGATCACCATCTTGGCGACATTGGCGTCGGCATTGCCGGCATAGGCGATCGGGCCGGTGAGATCGGTCGCGATACCGACCTTGATCGGGCCTTCCGCCGCGTTCGCCCACGGCGCCGGGATCACCCAGCTGCCGACGCCGGTCGCGACCGCGCCGGTGGTAAAGGCAAGATTGGAGAGGAAGCGGCGACGCGAAAGCTGAGTACGATCGAACATGACTAAACCCCTTTTCCAGCGATGAGGCCCTGTGGCCGAAATTTGATGAAGACAATGGCGAGCACGAAGACGAGGACGTCGGCGATGACGGGCGCCATCACCCATGGCAGCGCGGCGCTGAGGGTGCCGATGACGCCGGCGCCCGCCACCGGTCCGATGAAGGAGCCGACGCCACCGACCATCACCGCGACAAAACCCTGGATCAGGAAGCGCAGGCCGAGATCGGCGTACAGGCTGAACACCGGCACGATCAGCGCACCGGCAAGGCCGGCGAGCGCGGAGCCGAACGCAAACGTGGCGCCGTACATCAGGGGCGTGGAAATGCCTGAAGCCCGCGCCAGCGAGGGATTTTCCAGGGTGGCGCGCATGCGCAGGCCAAAACTCGTGCGCGACAGCAGGAGGTAACAGCCCGCCATCACCAAAAGCGTGATGACGATGATGGTGAAACGCCAGGCCGAGATGTGCATGGCGCCGATATCGATCGAGCCGCCGATCGGCTCGGGCACGGTGAGATAGAAGCCGCCGATCAGGCCGCGCACCGATTCGCGGATGATCAGGCCGAGCGCATAGGTGCCGAGCATCGCCACGATCGGCGCGGCGTAGAAGCGGCGGATGATCAGCGCCTCCAGCACGAAGCCGAGCGCACCGACCACGAAGGGCGCCGCGACCATGCCGGCCCAGATCGGCAGGCCCTTGGCGTAGGCGAGATAGGTGATGTAGGCCCCGAGCAGGACGAACTCTCCCTGGGCGAAGTTGAAGATGCCCATCATGCTGGCGATGATCCCGAGCCCCAGCACGATCAGGACGATGATCGCGCCAAAGCTCAGGATCTCGAACGCCGCGACGAACGCGTTAGCCATGCGCTGGAGCCTTTCCCGTTCCGATGGAATCGGAACGGGGCTCTAGATTCTTGTTTTGACGCGTTTTCTCGACGCGAACCGGTACCCACTTCGCTCGAAAACGCTCTGGTCTTCCGTCCGTCTGCATTAATTCTCCTCTCACATCTTCTTCCAGTCGCCGATCTGCTCGAAGGCATGCGCGGCGCGGTAGATCGTGGATTCCTCGAACATGCGGCCGACCAGCATCAGGCCAACGGGCAGGCCGTCGACCATGCCGCAGGGCAGCGACATCGCGGGATGATGGGTGATGTCGAACGGCGCGGTGTTGGAGATCATCTCGAGCGCGCGGGCGACATAGTCTTCGCGGCTGGCGGTGGGCTCCGGCAGCTTCGTCGCCTTCATTGGCGTGGTCGGCAGCAGCAGCAGGTCGTATTCGCCGAACGCCTTGTCATAGGCCGCGGTCAGGCGACGCGAGATGTTGAGGGCCTTGCCGTAATAGCGGGGACCGAAGCTGTTGTTGATGTATGTCCCGAGCATCAGGAACAGTTTTGTCGTCTCCGACAGCGAATCCGCCTGCCGTCGCCAGCCGCGATGGAAGTCCATCAGCGAGGTCGAGTAGAGATCGGAACGGCTCAGGCCATAGCCATCGCCATACATCATGGTCTGGGTCATGCCCTCCGTGCCGATCGGCGTCCAGATCGCGGGACCGACAAGATGCATCGGGATCGAGACGATCTCGACCGTGGCGCCAAGGTCCTTGAAGCGCTTGGCGGCCTCGCGGACGCTTTCGTTGACGGCGGCCTCCGCGTTCGCCTGCTCGAAGCCTTCCTTGAGGATGCCGATCTTCATGCCCTTGACGCCCTGGCCGAGCGCCTTGGTGTACTCCTCGACCTTCGGCGCCTTGATGCGGGGATCGTAGCCGTCGTCGCCGGCGAGCACTTCGAGCAGCAGCGCATTGTCGGCGACGGTCGCGGTCATCGGACCGGTGTGGTCGACGAAGATCTCGATCGGCATGATGCCGGTGTAGGGGACGAGGCCCCAGGTCGGTTTCATGCCGTAGGTGCCGCAGAACGAGGACGGCATGCGGATCGAGCCGCCTTGGTCGCCGCCGATCGCCATGTCAACCTCGCCGAGCGCGACGACGACGCCGGAACCGGAGGACGAGCCGCCGGCCGAATAGCCCATCTTGTGCGGATTGTGCACGGCACCGACCGCACCGGTGTGGCTGCCGCCGGACATGCAGAAGGATTCGCAATGCACCTTGCCGGCGATCTCGGCGCCGGCGTCGAGCATGCGCGTGACGATGGTGGCGTCGAAATCGGGGACGTAGCCTTCGAGCGTCGCCGAGCCGTTCATCATGGGCACGCCGGCCAGCATGATGTTGTCCTTCAGCGCGACGGTCTTGCCCTTGAGCTTGCCGCTCGCCGCACCCTTCACGGTCGACTTGCGGTACCAGGCGTTGCGCGGGTTCTCCTCGGGCGAGGGCCGGTAGCCCGGCGTGCGGGGATATTTGACCTCCGGCACTTCGTCCGGCATCGCGCCGACGAGATTATAGGCCTCGATCGAGCCCTGCATCAGGCCGCGGAACGAGGCGACATCGGCATCGGTCAGCGAAAGGCCGCACTGCTTGGCGACGTCAAGAAGTTGGGCAGGCGTGGGAAGGACAACTGTCACGGCGCTCTCCTGAAGTTTCTTGGTACGGTCCCTGCGCGCGGCCGCGATTGGCGCGACGCGCGCAGCGGCCCTGCTGAAACATTCAAAGCGGAAATATTTTCCTTTTCAAGTATTATTTTAAGATGGGGCTGTCCGGATTGCCGCAGCAGGCTCAGACCGGCTTGATCAGCTTGAAGTCGAGGCCGTCGGCCTCCGCGAGATACATCTGCATGCGGGCGTGGCCGTTGCGAACGACGACCGGGCCGCGCGCGCCGCCGTAAACGATGTTGCGGCCCGCCGCGAGCATGGGCGCCATCGACAGCGAACCTGCCTTTTTCGCCACGGCTTCGAGGAAACGCAGGCCTTCATAGCTGGACTGGCCAAGCGAGCCGATCGGCGGGGCGTTCGGCCCGAACATCGCGCGATAGCGGATCTGGAAGTCGTCATTGGCTCGCGAGCCGATACCGGAGAAATAGCCGGATGCGCAGAACATGTTCTCGCTGTTGTCGGCGCCGATACCGAGCAGCACCGTCTCGTCCATGGCCCCCGCCAGCCGCAGCGTCGTGGCACCGAGGCCGCATTCGCCGAACGCACGATTGAAGGTGACGCTGTCGGTGCCTATCAGCGAGATCAGCACGACATCGGGCCGCGCGGCACGGATGCGCGCCAGATGCGGCTCGTGATTGTCCTCGCCGAGGGGGACGAACTCCTCGCCGACGACGTGGCCCCCGGTTTCCCTGATGTAGTTCTTCACGGCGCGGTGCGATTGCCAGGGCCAAACGTAATCGCTGCCGATCAGGTACCAGCGCGACGCCTTCTTGACGTCGGCAAGCCAGTGGATCGACGGCCGGCTCTGCCAGCGCGGCGTCTCGCCGATCGCCATCACGCCGGGCGTGCGCTCGCCGCCTTCATAGACCGGCGTATAGATGTAGGGGATGCGATGACGCGTGGTGACGTCGCGCAAGCCGACGCGGACCGCGCTGGTGTGCAGCCCGACGATGAGATCGACCTCGTCGAATGCGATCGCCTGCTCGGCGCGGTTCAGCACCTCATCGAGCGGCCCGCCGGCGTCGTAGATCGACAACTCGATCTCGCGGCCGAGGATGCCGCCGCGCTTGTTGATCTCGGCAACGGCGAGTTGCGCGCTGTTGGTCGCGCAGGGGCCCCACACACCCGGCGATCCCGTGCAGCAGATGAAGCCGCCGATGCGCAGCTTGTTCGCGCCACGCCGCCTGAGGAACGCATGATCGCCCGGCGACAGCGAGCTATCGGCTCCCGACGACGACAGATTCCTCAGCAGCAAGGACGGCGGCATCGCCGGACTGCCGTGAGCCGGGAAGTTTACCGTCGCGTGCACGCCAACTCCTGTCTGGCACCAGACCTGAAAGCACAATGAGCAGGCGGCCGCGGCATCCGCCCTTTTGTTAGGCAAACATCCTATTTTGAAAATATTGAATATTCAACAATTGAAGTGCATATAGAAGCAGCATTGATTGCAAGACATTCACTCATTTGGGTCAAGACGAAGTCTTAGCCGTGGCAAAACCGAACTCCCCGATCACCGAACACCTCGCCTACCTGCTCGCGCAAGCCAACCGGGAGATCAACCGGCAGCTGGAACTGCGCCTGAGCAAGGAAGGCGTTCCCGTCGAGCAGTGGCGCATCCTTAAGGTGTTGTCGGACGGCGATGGCCACTCGATGGGCGAACTCGCGGACGCGGTGCTGCTCAATCATCCGACGCTGACCAAGATGATCGACCGCATGGTTTCCGACACGCTGGTCTATCGCGTGCAGGACCCGAACGACCGCCGCAAGGTTTTGATGTTCATCTCCGACCGCGGCAAGGTGCTGTGCAAGAAGCTCAACTCGCTCGCGGTGGACCAGGAGGAGCACATCCTGGAGAGCTACGGCGACAAGTCGACGAGCGAATTGAAGCGGCTGCTGGAGAGCTTGATCGACAGCTCGAATTGAGGGCTGGCTTAGCGAGCTCTCGCAACACTTCATCTCGTGAGGGCATGGCGCAAACCGCCACACACACAGCCGTCATCGCGCGCGAAAGCGGGCGATCCAGTATTCCAGAGACGCCAGTGATTCAACCGAGAGGCCGCGGCGTACTGGATCGCCCGGTCGAGCCGGGCGACGACAGTGGAGCGTGAGGCACGAACATCGCGTCTCACGCGCGCATGACAGCGGGGCTAGCGACTACGCGTACCGCCCGTGGCAGTGCTTGTACTTGTAGTGGAAGTAAAATCTCGGAATTGTTTCAGCAGCTTGCAGTCCTGAAGTTTGCGGTGTCAATCTTTTGTCTAGGACCCTGCCTCTTCTCCTATGCATCTCGGGGTGCCGATGCGCCCTAGCATTCTCCGAGCCTCTGATGCGTTTTCGCTCGGCCCCAGTGTCTCGGCGCCCTCAGCGGGCTCGAACGCATCGTCGGGCTTCGTCTTGGGCTGCGGGGTAGCTGGTAGCGCTTTGG
>NZ_JBFUGY010000055.1:0-38895 GCF_056402655.1 Bradyrhizobium sp. P3_C3
AGCTGCCGAAGAGGCAAGGTGCAAATCTGGATGAACCGAAGAGGCAAGGTGCAAATCTGGATGAACCCTGAATGACGACATTCTCGGTAGCAATCAGACCGCCTGACTCACTGCGCTTCGAGCGCGAGAAATTGATTGGGCGATTGCTTCCGCGGATATCATCGTGGCCAGCGGCCGGGTGCCGCGTTCAAAGGCCGGACATATGACCGCACCGTCATCCCTTGTTCAACCAGAGAAAGATCTTGCAGCCCGGGCCGTTCCACATATGAGTCAGAGCCAAATTTACAGGCCGATTGACAGTTCGATCCCTTGTGCGCCCACCATTAGCGCCGAAGATTCAGTTATTTAGTGTCTTGCTCCCCTCGTGGTGTGCCCGGAAAAAGCTGGGGCACAATGGGGTCACATCCCTCGGCTCACCTTTAGAGGCCGAGCAATCGCTCGCCTTATTGGCTGACAAGATTGTCCATGTGGTTGAGCGCTGGCCAATTTCAATACCGCACCTAGAAATCTACAGCCTAGGCCATTGAAGCGATGGCATGCAGCAGCGAAGGCAAGCGAGATCTAAGCCGATTGAGCAATGGTGTCGTCGGCCGCAATGCTCTCCGCAAACGCCACGCGCCCGTCTTCGACGGTGACACATCCCAGCTTTTCGAGCTCAACGAGGCGAGCGGACAGCTTTACATCGCTTATCACGGCGTCAACGTCCTTTGACTCTGCTACAACCTTGCGCCACTCGCTGAGCAGCTCGTCGCAGGTTGCGCGGTTTCCGAGTCGCTTGAGGGCGCACAGAATGGAGGCGTCGGCGGGATCCAGCGTCACGGTGACGGAGTTGCGAAATACCTTGATGAAGAACAATCCAGCGTTAGTGGCCGCCAGCCAAAACTTGATCGCATCCTGGGTCGCGAACGCAACACCCGCGATGGTCGTAAGTGCTTGAATGATGTCGACGACCCGCACCTTTTTCGCATTCCTCACGACGTGCCGGAGAGAGGTCGAGCTTGCTTTGCCATCAGCCTTGAGCTGCAGGTGATAAAGGGCGGCCTCGTCTTCCACACCCAAGAACATCAGAATGTAGCTCTTGCAGTTGTCGTAGTCGGAACCGTAAGCAGTCGACATCTCGAGGGCGGCGACCGCAACGAGGTCTGCGACTGGTTCATCCTGCGTCATAATACTAGTCACCTTTCGTGGCTTCGTGGATTGCGTTGAACAAGGTCATCGCGTTGCAAAACGGAATGGGCCCCGGCAACTTTCCCAATTCATAGAAATGCTCGTAGACACGCACAGCCGCAACAATATCGGCCGGAACACGTCTTGCGCCAACGTCGAAAACGATCTCGTCGATCCGATTGATCCGGGCCGCAATCGGGCGTGACGCCCGCAGCAGCCCTGTGCCCCGGGGTAGAGCCGATAGAAAGTTGCTGACGATGTCGACCGCGTAGAGCGGTGCCGCTCCGACCGTGACGTAACCCGGCCCCCTCGATAGCAGTCCGGCCGGGCCCCTCCGGCCAGAGTCCGATACACCGGCCAACCCTTGAGGGGCATACAGAAAGGATTCAGCGTGAACGATCTGAGATGAGGACGATGTAAGGTTCCAGTATGCGACTGTGCCCAGATGCGTGAGCGCCTCACCGAGGATCTGAGTGGGAGGCACGTTGACTGAAAACTCTCCGAATAACGTGGGAAGCATTACGATCGCAAGACGCGCGCGCCCAACCCGGGCGAGCTGTGGCTCGAGGGTTTCCCAATCGTGCCCATGGTCTACGAACGTGATGGGCTCGCCATCCCCGCGCGGTTGCACGATGGCATAACAATCAATCGTCTCCGATCCGCCGGCGGCAAGGTAGACGATCGTCTCGCGCGCTTCTTCCAACGCGTGCTTGGCGAGCTCGCCTTCCGGCCATTCGACTAAACCTCGAACGATCTGAAGAAAATCGAAAGGCTGACGAGAAGCCGACGACGTCACCGATCTCACTGGCGAGCAACGCATTGTTCGGACCATTGAAACACATTGACGCTGGGTTGTTGAACATCGCTTACGCCGAAGCAGGTCCGGCCGACGGTCCTCCCGTCATTCTACTTCACGGTTGGCCTTATGACATATACAGCTTCGTCGATGTGACGTCCTTGCTTGCTTCGGCCGGCTATCGCGTGCTTATTCCCTATCTTCGCGGATACGGTGCAACGCGATTCCTTTCCAGTGAGACTTTGCGCAACGGGCAGCCTGCGGCATTGGCGGTGGACGATATTGCCTTCATGGACGCGCTAAGGATCGAGAAGGCGCTTCATCCGGAGGACCGAACTCGCGTTGCCCGAGAGCGGAGCGACCGCTCTCGGGCTGAAGGAACAGTGAAGCAGCCTTAGACCACTGTCTCAGCCCGGGTTCATGGCAGCAAAGGTGGAATCGTAGCGACCGTCCCGCTCGGCCCATCGCCGAGCACGGTCGCGTTCGACCAGCACCTCGCCTCGGGCGTGATCTTCCCGCCCCAGCAGCTGCATCACCTCCGCGACATACGCATCGACGGGCATGGCGCGCGGGTCGGCTGCCTGCTGAGCGCCTGTGAGCTCCGTCTGCACGTAGGGCGGTGCGAGCTCTAGCACTTCGACGGGGACGTTACGGAGCTGATGACGCAGCGACTGGAGCCAAGAATGCAGAAACGCCTTGCTGGCGCAGTAGGTCGGGAAATCGGCGCGGGGCACGAAGGCGAGGTTCGAGCCGGTCGCGATGATCGTCGCGTTTGGTTGCCCTTTCAGGACCGGTAGGAGCGCCGCCGCTACGCGCAGCACCCCCAAAATGTTGGTCTCCACAATCGCCTCAGCGTCGGAGACATCCCAGCTGTCTGCGGTCATGTCCTCCGACCGCGAGATACCAGCGTTGGCGATTATTCGCCACTGAGAATCTCATCAAGGATCGGGCAGTAGCTCACTGATTCACCGATGGAGTCGGCAGAATCCAAGGTGGGCGAAGGCGGGAGAACTCCTCCCAGTGAGGTCCGCCGAGACGTTGGCTTGATCCCGACATCGCAGCGCGCCCGACGATGATTCACCAGGGAGACGTTCCTGGCCTCGCCTCCATCCATTCCGGAGCGTTGCCTATCGGTCAGCGGCTGCGTTCACTCTTGGGTAAAAGGGCCCGGCCGAATGGCCGGGCCTAAGTACCCCCCAAAACGGGGGTGAAATCCGGCCGGGAGGAAGGCCGGAACAGTTTAAGGCAGCAGTGCTTGAGATTGTCGGCCTATGGACCATTGAAATGCCCTGCTATCGGCGCTTCAACGGCTAGCGGCAATGTCTCAGGCCGCGCTTACCTTGTTGCGCGCGTCAGGCTTCGCCGATCCAAAAAAGCGATTGCCTTCAGCTTGTGCCATTCTCGATAACGCGATCCGCGCCGCGGCAATACCTCTAACCGCCCGCAGATTTTGCTTGAAATGATTTGCTCCCTAACACCGTCCGCTTAGGGCGCGATAACTCCAAAAGGGTGGCGTTCAAGTAACAGCGGATCGTGCCCCGGAATCATAAGAGCGCCCCCGTTGCGCACCCATTCCATCGCGGCAAAGCATTCCAGGATATCGCTGGCAGCCCCCGGCGGGTGATTGCGGACAAGATTTTCATACGTCCAGACCGTATCCATCGGGAGAGCCACGCTGCCAACAGTCGACTCGACCTCATAGCCCGTCATGTCCGGGCTGTGACCGCCCAGATGTCGGATGCGGATGCCGTCAACGGGCGTGTCTCCATCCTCAAGCAGAAAGACCCTCGCATTGATGGACTTACGAACGAAGTGGAGGATATCCGCTGGATAGAGCGGATCGGGAATCATGTCCGGATATGTGCTCCGCGCGGCCTCCAGTTGCCGCCAAGCTGGCGCTGAGACATAGATCTTCGCATGTTCAAAGATCCTCAGATTCGAGACGTGATCGGCATGAAAATGACTGACGAAGATCGTGCTGACCTTCGACGGATCGACGCCTTCCTCTCGCAGGAGCTCGGTGAATGGCTTGCGCATCCGCACGCTCCCGCGAACGCCGAGTTCGGCGACTAAGCTGTCGCCGAACGCTCCAGGTGCATCCATGCCCACGTCGAACAGTACAATTTCCTCTCCTCTGCGCGCGAGGAACGCATAGTAGTGAAAGTCCAGCCAACTTTCGAAGCGGTGCTGAAAGAAAACTTGTGCGCCGGGAACGGTTTGGCTCGCATAGTGCAACGCTTTCAGAGAAAAACGGTTGCTCACGTCAATCGCCTCCCTCTCGCGTGCGAAAGTCGAAACCGGCGGTGAGCCCAGCATCAACGACGATCTGTGCTCCGGTAATGCCAGAGGCGGCTGTGCTGGCGAGGAAGACGATCGTCTCTGCAACCTCGGAAGGCTGCAGCAGTCGCCCAAGAGGATTGCGTTCTCGCGTCTACGCAGAAACGCCTCAGGATCCGTCGCCGTGGCAAGGTGGCGTCGGAAAAACGGGGTATCCGTGACTCCGGGGCAGACGCAGTTCACGCGGATATTGTCACGCGCATGATCGAGGGCAAGGGTCCGTGAGACTTGCAAGACTGCGCCCTTCGACGCGCAGTAGCCGATCAGCCCTTGTTCAGCCGAATAGGAATCGATGCTTCCCACGATGACGATGGAGCCACCGCCGCGCTCGATCATGCCGGGCAAGAACGTAGCAATGGGACGGATCACGCCAAATAGGTTGACCTCGATCATCCTGCGCCATTTAGATTCGTCCAAGGTCAGGATTGTGCCTACGTCGAGGCAAGCGGCGGCCAGCACAAGCGAACCGACCGTTGCGCGCATCTCCCTAATCATGCGCGCCGCACCGCGCCAGGTTTCGGGATCGGCAACATCGCCCGTCACTGTAAGCAGACCGGGTGGCACCTCACTCCAGCTGAGATCAACCCCGATGACCTCAGTACCTCTCGCCTGCAAGAGCCGAGCCGTCTCAAGACMGATTCCGGAAGCGGCGCCGGTCACGACGACGACCTCGCAGGTGGACGATGACCGGCCAGCTGAGGTATTGGATACTGGCATTGTGCTTCATACTCCATTATTCCAACCTGCAGCCGCCCATCCGCCGCAAGGCTCAGCCCGTCTCGGCCTCAATATGCGCAATTGCCGCGAGGCCCCGGTCGCGGCACCGATTGTCGAGCTAAAACTCGTCACCATGGTTGCGAGAGGGAGACCGCATACGCGCACGCGTCCTCCTCTCGCAAGGTAGCGCGGGATCCTGCTATGAAGCCCGCCGCTGAGAAAGCTTTTCGTTCATCATAGCGAGATAGCGCGAGGGTAATTCCATGAGCGGCCTCCTCCGCTCGAGCCAGGCTCGATGATCTTCAGCGGTATGCATCGCTTGGTTACCTGGCATTGCTGGCCAGGTGGGTACCGACAGCCAAAGCCGCATCATATGACGGCGACGGGCGAGCTCAGGATGATCCTCGTAGTCCAGGCGCCCGTGAAGGAGCACGCGGTTGTTGAGGAACTGGATGTCGCCTTCGCCGATGTTCATGTCGAGATAGAATTCCGCTGACGAGGCGAGACGCTGCAACTCGTCGAGCGCCTCGACCTGCTCTTTCGTCATCACCGCGTCACCTGCCGCGACGGCTCGCCGCGGATAGTTAGGTTGAATATTGCAGGTGAAATCCCCGCTCTCTCGCGAGAAGATGACGACCTTCTTGACGAGTTCTCCGCTGCCGAATTCTGCGTCCTTTTCGATTCGGCGGAAGACATAGTCGCCATAAAGGACTTTCAGGAGATCGGGCTGATGCTGAAGAAGATGGTTGTGAATGCCCGCCACGCTCGCGATTCTACTGGCGCCTCCGGATTTCGCGGCGCGTAGGCACAGCAGCGCGACGATGTCACAACTGTCCGTGTGCATGTCCTGACCGCCTCCGATCCGGTATCCTCGCCCGTGCTGTTCGATATCGCTCACATCCATTACGTGACCGAGCAACTCGCCACTATGCGATTGTGGCGTGGGGCGCCCAATATATGAACCAAGGCCAAAATAGATGCGGGCAAGATCATCCTCGCTATAGCGTTCGCGCGGTAATCCGCGCAGAAGCAGAAAGCCACGCCCGAACCTCAGGTCATCGCCAACCTTGGCGAGCCAACCGCCGAGCGTCGGAAGAGGAAATGTCGCGGGCGTGATGGAGTTAAAATCTACGTCCCCTAACGAACGCAAGTGAACCAGCGCGTCATCGACCTCCCTGATCTCGCCGGCCGTTAAGAGGTGCATGCCATCATTCCGGTAGTCGATCTCCGGCCCGCTCCACGCACCAGTTCCCTCTACCGGACACTCAAAACCCATCATCAGACTTCCTCCACTCTGTGACGTCGTCGTTTAGACGTCTAGACGTCTGTATAAGACCACAGGGAATTCGGCCTAGTCAAGAGGTGACGGGCTCGCTTCGCGTCCGGCTATTATCGATCGATGGTCGCGGCTGGATCAGTTAGTCGAGTGAACCACCGGCGCGGGATCGGCAAAGGATTCGAACCTCAGCCGAACATTCATGCATTGGTGCGCCCGAGGGGGCTCCGGCATTGTTCAGAAACGGGGAGTACGCGTCGTCATAGACGCCCGCATCAAAAAGAGAAAGAGAGGCGCCGACTTCCTTCAGCGCGTGCGTTTTGTGCTGGCTCGTTCTTCTTGAGTGGTCAGGACAAGATTGACTCTCTCCCCGGCATATCGGGCAGTGGCATATTTAATAGGCACACCTTTGAGGTCAGCTTCGATGCTTTCGATCTGCAAGATCGGCAAGCTTGTTGGCTGCCGCAACAGCTTTGCGTCGTCAACGGAAGGTAAGCTTGTGCTGATTCGCGTGAACTGCCGGATAAAGTCTGGCACACCACACTTGTTGAGTGCCGCCGTAACCGAACCGCCAGCATCTTCGTAAGCTTGCCGAAAGTTGTGAAAGCGCTTAGCCGGAAGGAAGAGGCGCGCCAAACTGATCGGAATGTCCGCATCAGAATTAATCGTGTCTACTACGATCACTTTCGAACCCTCCCTTATGGCGAGAGCCGTCGCGACACGTGGCACGGCGCTGATCTCCGCAAACCACAGCATCTTTCCGCGATGGTTGCGATTCTGCCGCAAGAGGTTCTCTTCGAAGCGAGTCCGCCGGCCGATGATGTAGTCAATCGGATCGTGATGGACGAACGTCCCACGACCACGCTCAATGCGCAGCGCGCCCTTCTGCACCAGAGATGCGATCGCGCGACGGACAGTGTGTCGATGTGCGGAGAATCTGTCTGCAAGCTCGATCTCGCTTTGGATTTTTTCGCCCGCAGCAATTCGTCCAGTAGCGATGTCATCGAGCAGTGCTCGCTCGATCCGCCGCCAGAGCGAAATGCCGTCCTCAAGCGGGCTCACGTGATCTTCATTCATGGTCATGTTCCAAATCGTTCCTCTCTGCCTAGCGCGGCGGAAGACAAGCGACAACGCCTTTGAGCAGGGGAACTGAGAGCCTGCCAGAGCTTTTTCGTTTGACAGACGTCTATACGTCTGTAACTCTCCACCTGAGCTGCGGCCGATTGCGTGCAGAGATGAAAATGCTTTAGGGGGAAGCCGAATGACGGTGGTCATGACGGAGCGAAGCGCTGCTTCGAGCGACGAGAGAACCGAAGGATTCGGACACAGCACGACCGTCGTCAGGCCCATTCATATCGTTGCGACAATTGCTGGGAGCGTGCTGGAAAGCTACGATTTCGCGCTCTATGCATTTTTCGCCGTGCCGATCGCAAAGGCTTTTTTCCCGGCAAAGGACGAGTTCACGAGCCTCATCCTGTCGCTCGCTACGTTCGGCGTGGGGTTCGTCGCCAGGCCGTTCGGAGCTCTTATCATTGGCGCTTATGGTGATCGTGCGGGCCGCCGCGCGGCCATGATGCTGAGCCTGCTTCTCATGGGCGTTGGCATGTTGGTTCCCGCTATTTTGCCGACCCACGCCATGATCGGCCCGGCGGCCTCGATCGTCCTGGTATTGGCCAGACTTGTCCAGGGCTTCGCATTTGGCGGAGACTTCGGCCCGGCAATCTCCTACTTGGCAGAGGGGGCCGCGCCTAACAAGCGCGGCTTTGTGGGAAGCTGGCAACTCGCGAGCCAAGGTATCGCCACGCTGCTCTCGGGCGGAATCGGGGTTACCGTCGCTGCGATTATCGGCGACGAGGCGACGCAGGATTGGGGTTGGCGCATTCCGTTTCTGGTCGGAGTGGCTGTGGTTCCGGTGGGCCTCTGGATCCGCAAAAATCTGCCTGAGACGCACAGCCGGTCGACCTCCGATTACAAGCTTTCCTCCGAGGTTCGGCGCACCTTGGGACATCACGGCAGAGATGTCGCACTGTGCTTCGTGATCTTGATGGGCACGACACTGCCCTTCTATCTCCTCGCATATATGACGACTTTCTCGATCGCGACCCTGCACTTGAGTGTCCAAGTTGCTCTCTGGGCGCCGGTCGTGATGGGCATTGGAAACTTGTTCGGCGCATTGGCTGGCGGTGCTCTTTCCGACCGGTTCGGACGAAGACCCGTAATGGTCATACCGAGGCTGTTCCTCATAGCAGCGACATGGCCGCTGTTTTCTTATGTTGTTGCGCATCCCTCAACGGCTAGCCTGTTGATTACGACGGGCGTGCTCGCGACATTGAATCAGATGAGCAGCGCGGTCTGTATGCTGGTTCTGAGCGAGGTCATGCCGAAATCTAGTCGAAGTTTATCCGCGTCGCTCATCTACTCGATAGGCGCAATGATCTTTGGAGGCACCGCTCAGGTGATCTTTTCTTGGCTGATCCAGTACACAGGAAACCCTATCTCGCCTGCTTGGTACATGCTTGTTGCCACCGCGCTGGGTACCGCCGCCATGGCCACGATCCGAGAAACTCGACCAGAACCTGACTTCGATCGCTGATGTGGGACCAATCGCCGCGATTGCCGTTCTGCCTGACGGACTAACGACGCAACGGGCATCTATCGCGCACACCGGCGCCTCATCACAACAAATAGAGCGACCAAAATAAGAACGCGTCAATCAGCTGCAAGAAGTGAGCAACGTATGAGCCGCAAAGTCATCATCACCTGTGCCGTCACCGGCGCGATCCACACGCCTTCGATGTCGCCGGCGCTGCCCGTGACATCGCAGCAAATCGCGGATGCCGCAGTGGAAGCCGCCGAAGCGGGCGCGGCAATCGTGCACCTGCACGCGCGCAACCCTGAAACGGGCCAGCCCGACCAGTCACCGGAAGCCTTCGCGCCGTTCCTCAAGATCATCAAACAGCGCTCCAATGCTGTGATCAACCTCACCACGGGCGGCTCACCGACCATGACGGTGGACGAGCGCGTGCGTCCCGCCGCGGTCTACAAGCCCGAGGTCGCCTCGCTGAACATGGGCTCGATGAATTTCGGCTTCTTCGGCATGCTCAACCGCTTCAGGACCTTCAAGCACGACTGGGAACGCAAACATGTTGAGAACAAGGATATCGTGTTTCGCAACACCTTCCAGGACATCGAGTTCGTGCTGAAGACGCTGTCGACGACAGGAACCCGCCTCGAGTTCGAGTGCTACGACACGGCGCATCTCTACAATTTGCAATACTTCCTCGACGAGGGCCTCGTGAAGCCACCCCTGTTTGTGCAAACCGTGTTCGGCCTCCAGGGCGGGATCGGCCCGCATCCGGAAGACGTGCTGCACATGAAGCGCACAGCGGAACGGCTGTTCGGCGACAAATTCATCTGGTCCGTGCTGGGTGCCGGGCGCCATCAGTTGCCGATCGCCGCGATGGGCGCCGCCATGGGCGGCAATATCCGTGTCGGCCTAGAGGACTCGCTGTGGGCCGCGCCGGGCCGCATGGCGTCCTCGAACGCCGAGCAGGTGCGGATCGTGCGCAAGATCATCGAAGGTCTCGGCCTCGAGGTCGCGAGCTCGGACGAGGCGCGCGAGACGCTGCATCTGAAGGGTGGCGACAAGCTGGCAGTGTAGCGCGGGGTCAAGAGACGCATTGTCCGCAATTCATTTGCTCGACCAAATCAATCGCATGCGGCTGGCATCATCCCGTCGGGTCGCGCCACCGCAAGCGGACGTTTTGCAACTCATCTCGGAGCAACCATGGATCTCAACATTAACGGCCTGCGGGTGCTGATCACCGCTGGCGCTAGCGGTATCGGATTGGCCACAGCCCGCGCCTTTGCGCGCGAGGGGGCTCTAGTTTTCATTTGCGATGTTGATGAGGCGGCGCTGACTACGCTCGCAATGAGCGATCCTGCCATTACACGCTCGCGGTGCGATGTATCCGATCGCCCAGCCGTGAATACGATGTTCGATGCTGCGGTCCGCGCACTCGGTGGACTCGACGTGCTCGTCAACAATGCCGGCATCGCCGGCCCGACCGCGAAGGTTGAGGAGATGAACCCGGAGGAGTGGGATCGCTGCGTCGAAGTCTGCCTCACCAGCCAATTCAACTGTACCCGGCTGGCGGTACCGCTCTTGCGCGAGAGCAAGAACGCATCGATCGTCAACATTTCATCCGCGGCTGGGAAGGTCGGCTTCGCCATGCGCACACCTTATGCGGCCGCCAAATGGGGCGTGATCGGATTGACCAAGTCGCTGGCAATCGAACTTGGGCCGGACAAGATCCGCGTCAACGCCATCCTGCCCGGCCTCGTCGCCGGCGACCGCCAGCGCCGCGTGCTCGAAGCCAAGGCACAGCAGCGGGGCATTTCCTACGCAGAGATGGAGCGCATCGCTTTTTCCCACACCTCGATCAAGGATTACGTCACGTCGGACCAGATTGCCGACCAGATCGTTTTCATGTGCAGCCCCCGAGGTTGCACGATTTCCGGGCAGGCGATTTCGATCTGCGGAGATACTCAGATGCTCGGATAGCGGAGAGCATGAAAAAGTCATTGGCTACCAGCGCGCCCGGCTCCAACGACGCCTGCGCATCTACTCAAGAACTTCAAAATCGGAAGCAGTACCGTGCGGCTTGTCCTTCAAGCCTTTGTTCACCGTCTCGTCGAAGGTAAGGATTGCAAAGATCTCAGAGAGGGTTTGGCCGAGACTGCAGCGGCGCTCAATCTATGCTGTTTCGCCTACCTATCTCTCCCGCGCGTTCCCGATGCGTCGCCGCTGCTAATCTCGAACTATCCTTCAACCTGGACTTCATACTACTTGCAAAAGCAATATGAACGAATCGATCCTGTAATTTCCCAAGTTCTCCGCTGTCCTGATCCCTTTCGTTGGGGCCTCGGGATAGGACCTAGAGCAGGTTCAGACCCCGAACGCGAGCTATTCGAGGAAGCGGCTCGCTTCGGTATTCGCGGTGGTTTCACTATTCCAATCCACGATAACAACGGAACTATTGCCGCAGTTACCTTTGCCACCGACGAGCGCCGGTCAGCCTTCGAGCGCACAATCGCCGATCATGCGTTGGTCCTACAACTTATGGCAATCTGCTTTCATGCACACGCTCAACGCAAGATGGCATCCGAGAACCGACTTGATGGCATTAATCTCTCACCGCGAGAGGTGGAATGCCTTAGGTGGGCAGCCGAAGGGAAATCGGCCTGGGAGAGTGGGCGTATCATGGGAATCTCACGTCATACCGTGGCATTCCATCTCGAAAATGCCAAAGCAAAGCTTGGGGTTCGATCAACGATTCAGGCAGTCGCTCGGATTGCTTCCGCGACGTTGCATTCCTAAAGCATGCGTCAGAAGTAGTGATCCTCCTTAGCTGAGGAGGCTGCGGGCTCAAGAATCTTGCTCTTCAATAGACCATCGATGTCTTTGGAGGCACGCCATGATGCAGGTCGTCACGCCAGAATACCATGGAAGTTTAGCTCACGAGATCGCCGAAATGCATCGGCTTCGGTATCGGGTATTCAAGGACCGGCTGCAGTGGGATGTCCAAATCAGTGGCGATATGGAAATCGATGAGTTCGATGCGATTGACCCTGTCTACCTAATCCAACGAGCGAGCGACTACCGTATTCAGGGTTGCGTTCGGATGCTCCCATCTGTGGGACCGACAATGTTGCGAGATGTTTTCCCCGCCTTACTGGACGGGAAGTCACTCCAAGCGGATCCTTCAGTTTGGGAAAGCAGCCGTTTCGCACTCGACGTCAGCAATGAGGGGCGCAGCACAATTCATGGTTTGACCAGTGCAACTTATGAGCTCTTCGCCGGCATGATCGAGTTCGGTCTATCACGAAGTCTAACCGACATTGTTACGGTGACCGATATCCGCATGGAACGCCTCTTGCGTCGTGCGGGATGGCCTCTGCGCCGCACAGGGCAGCCGAGAAAATTTGGAAGGACTGAGGCGGTTGCTGGGTTTCTTGAGATCTCCCCGGAATGCCTGACGCGGGTAAGAACTGCGGGAGAGCTACAGTCTCCGGTACTTTGGGAACCTGCAGTGAGAGCTGAGTAAACAACACACCATTTCGACGTATCAAATGTCAGATCCCCTGCCTCAGGAATCTTCCAGATGGCCTCTGCTTCTAACTCCCCCCGAATCGAGCTGCGTCACTTGCGGGCCGCAATAGCTGCGGCGGATAGCGGAAGCCTTCGGCAGGGATCGGAGCTTCTAGTGGTCAAACATTCCGTACTAAGTCGACTAATCATCCAGCTAGAGCATTGGGTCGGTGCGACGATATTTGAGCGTTCCAGTGTAGGAGTCGTGCCTACCGCCGCAGGTCGAAGCGTCCTGCAGGTATCGCGAACAATTCTAGAGCAAGTCGACGCGATGCTTGCGAGCGCTCGATCCAGCGGTCGCGGCGAGACGGGACGTCTCTCGATAGGCTTTTGTACGTCTATTTCCGCGGGAAACTTGAGAGCTACTATGGTCGAGTTCAAAAAGGGAGTTCCCCAAGTAGAACTTGCGGCTGTCGAGCGTCCTCGTGCTCTTCTAATGAACGCTCTTAGGAACGGCACTGTCGATATAGCCATCATTCCTGGGCAAAGACCATTATCGGACGCCAAGACGCTGCCGGTTTGGAGCGAACGTACACTAGCCTTGGTTCCTAACGATCACCCCCTTGCTACGCGCGAAGTCATCTACTGGACAGATCTCCGAGGCCAGACGATGCTCATAAGCGAGCATGATCCAGGTAGCGATCTCGAAGACCTGTT
Organism: Bradyrhizobium sp. P3_C3; assembly: GCF_056402655.1. Taxonomy (NCBI): domain Bacteria; kingdom Pseudomonadati; phylum Pseudomonadota; class Alphaproteobacteria; order Hyphomicrobiales; family Nitrobacteraceae; genus Bradyrhizobium; species Bradyrhizobium sp. P3_C3. Next base: position 13,102 of record NZ_JBFUGY010000055.1, read on the forward strand.
GATCTCAAAGCTTGTGACGCAGGAACATCGCCCAACAATTGAACGCCACGATGTGAGCCGGGGTATCATAAAGAGCCTGATCAGTATGGGGCTCGGGATTGGCCTTGTCATGGAGTCTGATGTGGAAGGCAGCTTCGTTGATTTGGTCTATCGCGAATTGCACGATGGCGCCGGCCCGAGCCGCATCGGCTACTACGCGCATTGGCGGCACGACAATGAAAATCCGGCTCTGAAGCGTTTCCTCAATCTGTTAGCAGAACGCTATCCCTCACCTCCGCCGGCTCTTGGGGATTGATTGGTTCGTCTCGCCTTTGCAAATCCGCGGTCCGTGGCCATAAAGCGCGCCAACATGGGCGCGATCAGCTTCACCGGATCGATGCGCTGTCCATTTTCGCGCGCCAGGGCCTCTGCATAGGCTACGAGGTCCCGATGGACCGACGCTGGAAGCTCAGTGGTGACCTTGACCGGTTTGTCGTCTGGCAGCGCTCCTATTCTCAGCTTGGTCATCCCCTATCCTCGGTAAGGTGCAAGTATGAGGTCGCGATTGACGACAACACGAACTGGGAAGCCGGGTCGTACGGTGAGAGTGGGCTGGATGTCGAGGCTACGTCGAACTACCTGCTGTCCGGTCTGGTTCAGTGAGTCCGAGGCGCCGTGTCGCAATGCCTGGATGATTGCGCTGTCGTTGCTGTTGGTGTCAGAGCCGGCACCCAGTTCGGTCCCTACTGCCAGAAACGTCGATAGTGCCGCAGCCTTGAACAACTCGCTCCAGTGATTGTCGACCTGATCTTCGAGGCCCGCATACCCGGCAGTGTCAGCGCCAGGCTGCCGCTCGAGAACGATAGAACGACCATTCGGCATGATCAGCCGGGTCCAGACGAGCAGGACTCGGGACTGGCCGAAAGTGACCTGGCTATCGTAGATGCCAATCAGCCGCGCCCCCTGAGGCACAAGCAGAAAGCGACCCGTCGGCGTGTCGAAAACATTCTCGGTTACCTGCGCGGTAATTTGGCCTGGCAGGTCCGATCGGATCCCGGTGATCAGCGCCCCTGGAATCACGGTCCCAGCCTGCACGATGTATGGTGAAGCGGGCCTGGCGATACGGTCAGGGCTTACCGTGCGGCGGTCCACAGAGGCGTTCACGAAGGCAAGCTTGCGGTCCTGGCCGTTCTGCGCAGATCCATCAGTGCTCGTTGCATTCGGTGACGCGACTCGGTCGCTTTCAGCCGCCGCAGCGGGCGGACGCGCTCCTCCATTGGTCGCAGCGAACAAATGGCTGATGCGGGCTGCCTCGGTCTCTTGATCCCGGCGCTGCTGGTCCGGATCAGTGCCGATCGCCGGCGACTGGCCTTGAGCGGCAAGTATCGGTCGACCGAGGTCGCCGGGGAGCGGCGGACCGAGCTGCGGAATTGGCTGGCGCGGAACGCCAGCATAGTCCTTCGGCAGCGTCGTAATACCGTCGGCAACATTGTGGTGGTCGGTACTGTAAAGCTCATCGGCCGCTTGATTACGGGAGCGATTGTTCTGTAGCGACCAAAGCACTGCTCCGCCGATGACAAGCAGGGCAACCGCGCTCCCGCCGGCTAAGACCTTCCGCGACAACCGCGTCACGCGCGGGTGCTCTGCTCTCAAGCGGAAGCTTTCGGACTGCTCCACTTGTGTCTCCGGCGGAACTGCTTGCTCGTGATCGTTTACATTCCCACTGTTCATGACGACGGCCTTCCGTCGGTCCTGACGATCCTGACCTTCTGCTGGCGTTCACCGCCAAGCCGGAGTTCGGCGGCTGCAAACAGCCGATCGACGATCAACACGTTGCCGTAGGCGCGATAGTTGACGAGCTCGGTCTTGCCGTCCGGGCCGATGACAAAGAGCGGTGGCATCTCGCCTTGCACGATGCCTTGCGGGAACTCGACATAGACCTTGCGGCCATCGTCGTATGCGGTGAGCGGCCGCCAGGGAGGGTTGTCCCCTGCGATACTGTAGCGGGAGATGCGTTGCGCCGGATCCGGAAGAACGGGTTTCAGAGCGACTGAACGGGATCGGTCACGTGCTGTTTCCGGATAGTACCAGGCAACAGACGGCATGTATGGCCGCTCGCGGGATCGGAGCTCGATCAGGTAGGTCCGCCGGTCAGTATTGACGACGAGATTGGTCTCGATCGATGCGCGGGTCGGCTTGACCAGGATATGGACGCGTCGCGTGTCGCCGTTCCCGCTCTCGGTGTCGCCCACGACCCAGCGTACGGTATCTCCGGCCGCCATTGGCCCTGATCCCGTCAACTGCTCTCCTTCCTCGAGCGCGATATCCGTGATCTGCCCGGGTGCGGCGTAAATCTGATAGAGCGCCCCAGGACTGTAGGCGTAAATCTGCGCTGCGTTGAAATACCCCCGCTTGCGCGGTTCAACCCGGGCTGCGCTGTTTGCCGTCTCAACCCGGCTCACGGGTTMAGGCTCTTCCTTCCCGGCCGACTTGCCGCCGAGAGCTGGCTTCCAGAGCGGCGGAACGTGAAGCGGCCGCGACCTGTCGTCCAGAGCCGTTGGAACCGCCGGCAGCGGAGGGACTTGAGCGTCATAGCTGATATCCGGCGGAATGTAGGTCGCACATCCGCCGAGCGCGGACGAAAGCAGAAGCGCTGACAGAAATGCCCGCTTCGCGGCCACGGGCCCGGACCATGCCAAATTGGACCCGCTTTGCTGGAGGGAACGTTTCGAATGAACGTCAGACATCGTCTTGGTCACTGACTCAACTCCTTTGACCAGTTGATGGCGCGGACGTAGACGCCAAGGGGATTCTTGCGCAGGCGTTCGGCATCGCGGGGTGTCTCGATCACGATCGAGAGAATTGCAGTCCAGCGCTCAGTCGAGCTCAGCGAGCCATTGTCGTAGACGCGCTGGGTCCAAGCGACGCGAAAGCTTTCCGACGACGCGCGAATGACGCTTGAGACGTCGACGGAGATTTGCGCCTTACCCAGTTTGGCAAAGGGATCATTGTTGCGCGCGTAGTCGTTGAGCGCAGCGGCGCCGCGATCGGTTGTAAAATCATAGGCGCGGAGCCAGTTTTGGCGCAGAACGATGCCGTCGGCCGGCAGACCTCTGACATCCTCGATAAAGCGCGCCAGATGGTAGGCGATCTGCGCATCAGTGGGTTGATAGTCGATGTTGGCCGGCGCAACCCTTTGGGCCTGGCCGATATGATCGACTTCGACCACCCAGGGCGTGATCGAGCCTTGGCTCGATTGCCAAACAAGGCTACCTGCGAGACCGACTGATAACATCAAGCAGCCGAACGCCATCAAGCGCCAGTTCTTGGCCTGCACGCGGGCAGATCCAATGCGTTCGTCCCAAACCTGCGCTGCCTTTTGGTAAGGCGTGATGGGCTCGGGCATGCGCCCGTAGTGAACGGAAGGTCGTTTGAACATCTATCATTGCCCCTGAGATCAAGTGATCGGTGTAAAGTCGGGCGGCGTCTGGATTTGAGGTGCCGCCCCACGGCAGCGACGAACGCGCATTGGCGGCGTGTCATCGCTCTCCTTCGGACAAATCGACGGACGAGCCGCTGCCGCCGTGATCGCCTGCGCGCACCGCCTGTCCGGCTGCCGACGCACCGTGCCGAATGGTCTCGGCACGTTTCATGCGCCGCGCCCAATCGGGCTGCCCTTCGGTCGAAGTGCTCGCGGCCTGCTCGGCCCCTTGCCCACCACCGCTGAGGACGGCCGCAGCACGGCGCAACGGGCTCATGGCAGCCGAGCTGCCGGCCTCTGCCACACCGGCCAGGCCGCCGCTTCGATAGGCGGCGGATGCGCCGCTCAAGACGGCGCCGCCCCCACGCGCGGCGCCCGCCAACGCTCCGCCAGCGAGTCCAGCACCACCCGCGGCAATACCTGCGCCGGCAGCAACAACCCCGCCAGCGGCAAGGCCTGTTCCAATCGCGGCGCCGGCGCCGAGCTGCGGCCCGCCGGACACCAGGCCGTTTGCGATTCCGGGACCAAAGATGCCGAGGCCTAGCAAGGAGAGCGCCGCAAGCACCAAAGTCATCGCATCTTCAATGGTCGGCTGTGCGGCGCCGAAGCCTGCGGTAAATCGCGAGAACAGGGTCGAGCCGATGCCGACAATGACGGCCAGGACCAGGACTTTGATGCCGGAGGATATGACGTTGCCCAGGACGCGCTCTGCCGCGAAGGCCGTCCTGCCAAACAAGCCAAAGGGAATGAGCACGAAGCCGGCCAATGTCGTGAGCTTGAACTCGATCAGGGTGACAAAGAGCTGGATCGCCAGAATGAAAAAGGCGAGCAACACCACGACCCAGGCGAACAGGAGAACGACGATCTGGACGAAATTCTCGAAGAAACTGATGTAGCCCATCAGGTTGGAGATCGAATCGAGCAGCGGTCGGCCGGCGTCCAGCCCAACTTGGGCGATCTTTCCCGGTTGCAGGAAATCTGCCGCGGAGAGGCTTGCGCCTGATGCTTTCAGTCCCAAGCCGGTAAAGCTCTCGAAGACGATGCGTGCCAGACTGTTCCAATTACCGATGAGATAGGCAAAAACGCCTACAAAGAGCGTCTTCTTGACGAGGCGCGCGATGATGTCTTCGTCCGGCCCCCAACTCCAGAACAACGCAGCAAGCGTGATGTCGATCGCGGCAAGGGTCGCAGCGAGATACCCGACGTCGCTACCGAGCAGCCCGAATCCGTTGTCGATATAACGCGTGAACGTTTCCAGGAATTGGTCGATGATCCCTGTACCAGTCATGGCTTGCTCGCATCAGGTGTCGCCGGTCGCGGATATCCTTGCGGGATCCGGCTTTGATCCTTTGGGACAGGTATCGAGCTGGCTGAGTCATCGTGGCCGGAAGAGGCGGCGCCCTCCTTCCTGCCGAAGAAGCGACGCCGGCTTTCGGCCCAAACTTGCTGGCAATGGCGGTAACCCGCTGTTTCCTCGGGAGTGACACCACGACAGCGTGCGAGGTCGGAGCTGGTTGCATCGGGCGTCTGCTCGGCCTTCGGTGCCGGCGGAGAATCGTCTCCGCCACGCAGCTGAATCGTGCAGGCGGCGACGGCCACTAGGCCGATTGTCGTAAGCAGCGACAGCGCCTTGAATGCCTTTACGTCGGTCATCAGTGGAACATCTGCACATTGGAGGATTGATAGCCCTGTCCTGGCGTCAGGAAGCGCCTGAGCTGCTCTCGCCCCTGATCCTGGGCCGAGGCGCGCTGAGCCGCCTCGAGGCTCTGCGCCCTGCCCTGCGCCGCCGCGGCGGCCGTGAGATCGGCAAGTTGTTGCGCTTGAAGCGCAAGGATCTGGTTGCCGGCCTGAGTTGCCTGCAGGGCGCCACTGGCACTCTGGCTCGAGGTTACGAGGGCGGACGTCTGGATGCGATTAGTGTCGAGGTTGCCAACGATGCCGGCCTGGACGCGAAGCGCGTCTTGCGTCGCGGCATAGGAATTCTGCCAACGCGATTGAGCGTTGGAGATCAGCAACTGGTTCGACTGGCTGCTTGTCGCCGGCGCGTAGCTGGTCGAAAAAGCCCGATCGATCTGCTGCACGTCGTATGCAATGCGTTGGGCCTGGGCCAGCAGTTGCTGCGTGCGCTGGATCGAGGATTGCAATTGCTGCAGCGAAGAGTACGGCAGGTTTGCCAGATTCCTGGCCTGATTGATCAGCATTTGCGCCTCGTTCTGTAACGAGGTGATCTGGTTGTTGATCTGCTGGAGCTCCCGCGCGGCTGTCAGGACGTTCTGGACGTAGTTGTTGGGATCGAAGACGATCAGCGCCCGTGCAGGTACCGCGACGCCAAGCACCAGTGCGACGGTGCCAGCGGTCGCCAATAGGGCAAGACGCCTCATAGCGATTTCTCCAGATTTGCGAGATTGGGGATCAGGTCGGTGGCCCAGGCGACGCCACGGTGCTGGAGCCAGGCCGGTACGAAGCCGTCCGGCCCATGTTCGGCGAGGAGCTGCGCGATGGCAGCCTGGTCGGTCTTGGAAGAGGCTGCGGTGAAGGCGAGCGCAATCCCGCCAAGAMCCAGTTCGAACATCCGGTTGCCGCGGCGGGACTGGCAGTAGTAGTCGCGCTTCGGCGTTGCCCGGCTCAAAAGCTCGATCTGGCGGTCATTGAGGCCAAAGCGGCGATAGATGGCAGTGATCTGCGGCTCGATCGCCCGTTCGTTCGGCAGCAACAGACGCGTTGGGCAGCTTTCGATGATCGCCGGCGCGATCGCGGAGCCATCGATGTCCGAAAGCGATTGGGTGGCGAAGATGACGGATGCATTTTTCTTGCGAAGCGTCTTCAGCCACTCTCGGAGTTGGCCAGCAAAATCTTCGTCGTCAAGGGCAAGCCAGCCCTCGTCGACTATGAGAAGTGTGGGCCGACCATCGAGACGGTCCCCGATTCGATGAAAGAGGTAGGCCAGCACGGCCGGGGCCGCGCTCGTTCCGATCAACCCTTCGGTCTCAAACGCCTGGACCGAGGCCTCGCCGAGACGCTCGAATTCAGCATCAAGCAGACGTCCGGACGGACCGCCCAGGCAGTAGGGTTGCAAGGCACGTTTCAGGGAGTTCGATTGGAGCAGGACTGACAGGCCCGTCAGGGTGCGCTCCTCCCTCGGCGCCGAAGCGAGAGATGTCAACGCCGACCACAGATGATCCTTGACCTCCGGGGTGATCTCGATCTTCTCCCGCGCCAGGATCGCTCCGATCCATTCCGTGGCCCATCCGCGCTCGGAAGGATCGTCGATCCAGGCCAGCGGCTGTAGCGCGACGGGCTGCTCGCCTCCCTCGGTCAACGCACCGCCGAGGTCGTGCCAGTCTCCGCCCATGGCCAGCGCGGCCGCCCGGATCGAGCCGCCAAAATCGAACGCGAAGACCTGAGCATTCGGGTAGCGGCGGAATTGCAGCGCCATGAGGGCCAGCAGCACCGACTTTCCCGCGCCTGTCGGTCCGACCACGAGGGTATGGCCGACGTCGCCAACGTGGAGGGAGAACCGGAATGGGGTCGATCCCTCGGTCTTGCCGAACAGGAGGGGTGGCCCCTTGAAGTGCAGATCCCTCGCCTCGCCCGCCCACACGGCCGACATCGGAATCATGTGGGCGAGATTGAGGGTCGAAACCGGTGGTTGCCGTACGTTGGCGTAAACGTGCCCCGGCAGACTGCCGAGCCAGGCTTCAACGGCGTTCACCGTCTCGATCATGCAGGTGAAATCGCGGCTCTGAATGACCTTCTCGACCAGCCGAAGCTTTTCGTCGGCTGCACCGGGATCGCCGTCCCAGACAGTGACGGTCGCCGTGACAAAGGCTTGTCCGATCTGGTCCGCCCCCAGTTCCTGCAGCGCCGCGTCGGCGTCCATCGCCTTGTTGTGGGCGTCGGTATCAAGCAGGGCCGCCGCCTCGTTGGTCATGACCTCCTTGAGAATCGTGCCGATGGATTTTCTCTTCGCGAACCACTGGCGGCGAATCTTGGTCAGCAGCTTGGTGGCATCGGTCTTGTCGAGCATGATCGCGCGGGTCGACCAGCGATACGAGAATGCCAGGCGATTCAGGTCGTCGAGAATTCCCGGCGTCGTCGCCCCCGGAAAGCCCACGATCGTCAGAACCCGCACATTGGCAGAACCCAGCATCGGCTCAAGCCCGCCGGTAAGCGGCTGGTCGGCCAACAGCGCATCGATACACATCGGAATTTCTGGCACCCGAACACGATGACGCTTGGTCGAAATCGTCGAGTGCAGGTAGGTCAGCGTCTCCTGATCATCAAGCCAGATGCATTCCGGCATGAACCCTTCGACGAGTTGAAGCACGCGGTTTGTTTGGTCGATAAACCCGCGGAGGACCTCGCGCGCGTCGGCTCCGACGGTGCGGTCGCGACCCTCGTAAAGCAGTTGCTCTGCCTTGGCGGCCCCTTCCTCTGGAGGCAGATAGAGGAAGGTCAGGAAGTAGCTGGACTCATAATGGGCACCCGCCTCCTCGAACTGAGCCCTGCGTTCGGCGTCAACCAACGCAGACGCGACATCCGGAAAGGAGTTAGGCGGGTAGGTCCCCGCAAAGTGACGCTGCGCCTCGACGAATACGGCCCAGCCTGATCCCAGGCGACGCAAGGCGTTATTCAAGCGGCCCGCGACGGCGACGAGTTCAGCGGGCACTGCGCTATCTAGGTCAGGTCCTCGGAACTTTGCTGTCCGCTGGAACGAGCCGTCCTTGTTCAGGATGATTCCTTCGTCGACCAGGGCTGCCCAAGGCAGGAAGTCGGCGAGGCGCGCGCTGGAATGGCGATATTCGGCAAGGTTCAACATAACCGATAACTCAGAGGTTGAGATGACTGGGAATGCGCAGATGTCGGCGCACCACATCGACGAAGGCGGGATCGCGCTTGGCGGCCCAGATGGCGGCCATGTGACCGATGAACCAAAGGACAAGACCCGCGATCCAGAGCCGAAGCCCCAGCCCCAGGGCTGCCGCAAGCGTGCCGTTGACGATCGCGACCGACCGCGGCGCACCGCCCATCAGGATTGGCTCAGTGAGCGCGCGATGGACGGGCACGACAAAGCCTGTGACCGGCTCATCCATCAGATCACCACGCCGCCGCCGAAGGAGAAGAACGACAGGAAGAAGCTCGAGGCGGCAAACGCGATCGACAGACCGAACACGATCTGGATCAGCCTGCGGAAACCACCGGACGAATCCCCGAACGCAAGCGTCAGCCCCGTGACAACGATGATGATAACGGCGATGATCTTGGCGACCGGCCCTTCCACCGACTGCAAGATTTGATTGAGTGGCTGCTCCCATGGCATGTTCGAGCCAGCCGCCCATGCCGGCGCCGAGACCAAAAGAACCGTGCCGGATGCGGCGAGTAGATCGGCATCTCGAAGAAGGCGAAATTGCTGACGCATGTCAGTCTCCTGCTGATGAAAGGCTGTAATCGCCAGCGGCCCCGAGCCCTGAGACCGCTGCGAGCTCGGCGAGGCGGCGGTCGGCGCCGCGGCCCGCAAGAACGGCGATGAGGTTGATGGTCTCGGCAATCAGCGTGCGTGGAACCGTGATGACGGCTTCCTGGATGAGTTGCTCGAGCCGCCGCAGCGCGCCGAGCGCGGTGCCCRCATGAATCGTCCCGATGCCGCCGGGGTGACCGGTGCCCCAGGCCTTGAGCAGATCGAGCGCCTCCGCGCCGCGGACCTCGCCAACCGGAATGCGATCAGGGCGCAGTCGCAGCGAAGAGCGAACAAGATCCGACAGCGTGGCCACACCGTCTTTGGTCCGCAAAGCTACAAGATTGGGCGCCTTGCACTGGAGTTCACGTGTATCCTCGATCAGCACGACCCGATCGGAGGTCTTGGCCACCTCGGCCAAGAGCGCATTCGTCAATGTTGTCTTGCCGGTCGATGTCCCACCGGCGACGAGGATGTTCTTGCGTGCGGCGACTGCGTTCTTCAGGATCTCGGCCTGTTCCGAGGTCATGATCCCCTTGGCAACGTAATCGTCGAGCGTGAACACGGCGACTGCGGGCTTGCGAATAGCGAAAGCGGGAGCTGCAACGACCGGCGGCAACAGTCCCTCGAAGCGCTCGCCGGTCCCGGGCAGCTCGGCCGAGACACGTGGCGCGCCGGCGTGCACCTCGGCGCCTACGTGGTGCGCCACCAGGCGAACGATGCGCTCGCCGTCCGCCGCGGACAGAGTTTCGCCTGTGTCGATCAGGCCATTCGATAACCGGTCGATCCACAGCCTCCCATCTGGGTTGAGCATCACCTCGACGATCGTTTCATCTTCGAGGTAGCCGGCAATCGCGGCACCAAGCGCGCTGCGCAGCATTCGCGCGCCACGCGAATTTGCCTCTGATTGAAAGGAATGGATTGCCACCGTTCGCCCCATCGAATGAGGACGTCCAAAGCGCGTCCTCAGATGGGGATCATTAGAAAAGGCACCAATGCACCTGGCGCAACAAGCGCCTTTGATGATCGTAGGCTGGCGTAGAAAAAGGAAGACTGAAAACTGCGTATCGGTTCGCTGGGAGTGGCTGTTCACCACTCCGCATCGTCATCCGCGGGCAGGAGGATGACCGAATCCTCATACAACCCGACTGACTCGAGAGCGTAGGAAACTTCAGCCGGCCTGAACAAGCGGATTGAACTCGTCCACGAAGCGATGGATCGGCGCCAGGGCCGCGCGAACCAGACCAACGTCGCGATCTGCAGTGCTACGTTGAGACTGAACGCGACCTGATAGGCTTGGACGGGCCTATGGCCATCATTCGCAGACCATTGCTCCAGGATAAGACCTGTCGCGTATTGTGCCAGAAACGCCCAACCAAAGTGCAAGACGTTCAAGGCGCCGTTGGCACGACCGGCAAGCTCCGGCGGAAAGTAATCCGCTATCACCGCGAAGCTGACCACGGTTGCCGTTCCGACAATTGCTACCACAGACCATGGCACAATGGATGGCAGAGGCGCGCGCAGGATCAGGGCAAGCTGGGCTACGACGAACAGCACCGCGACTATCGCCAATACTGTCTCAGCTCCAATTCCTCGTCGCCTCATGCGGTGGACCGTCGTACCAAACAGCCAGGCGCCGCCGCTAAGTACGATCGACATCATGAACAGCTGCCCGACCAGACTCGCGCGATCAAGGCCTTCCACGTCCACTAGCCACGGCGATGCCCACAATCCCTGCAGGGACCAAGCCGATCCAACGCAAGTCGCCGACAACGGGGCCATTCGCCAGAAGCGCTGATCGCCGAAAACGGAGCTAAGGGTGGCGGGCGTTGTTGATGGGACAATGCTTCGCTCAGGCACCACGACATAGATTAGAATGGCTATCGCACCAGTAGCGGCCGCCAGGATCTCAAAGAGCTGCCGCCAGCCCATCCAGGCGAGAAGGTGTTCGACGGGAGCGGTAGCGGTCACCGCTCCCAGCGAGCCCAGCATGACCATGTAGCCGTTCAGCAAGGCAACTCGCTCCCTGGGAATCCAGATGATGATGGACTTCAGTCCTGCTGTCAGCGCCGCCGCCACGCCAAGCCCGATCATTGCCCGCGCGATCAAAAGTGACAGGAAGCCGGTCGATATCGCGAACAGTTCAGCGCCGGCGGCGGCGAGCAAGAGCAGAACACTCTGGACTCGGCGCGGACCAAAGCGGTCCAACAATATGCCGACGGGGATCTGAGCCGCTGCGAGAACAAGGAAATAGACTGACGTAAGCAACCCGAGGTCGGCGGTCCCAAGCCGGGCATCCGAGCTGAGATGACTCCCGATCAAAGCGTTGATCGTTCGAAACAGATACGAAAGATAGTATCCAGCAGCAAAGGGGAGGAAAACGCGCGCAATTCGATACCATCCTATTGAGACTTGCATGCTGGTCCTTTTCGCTATCGGCTCGTTCGAGCCGATAGCGCGTCCAGCTTCTTGTCAGTTCGGCTAAGTTGCTGCGGTCGTAGGCTGGCGTAGAAAAAGAAGAGCCGACGCGGTCGGCGCATCAAGGACGCTCAGTCAGGTTTCGCCGGCCGGTTCCTGACGGATATCTTCTGGAATCTCGCGCAGAAAGCTTTGCCCTTTTTGCAAGCGGCGTCCGAGCGCCTCGACAAATCCTTCGAAGCGCTCCCTACCCTTTATCTGAGCCGCCGCCTGCGCGTCGTTAGGCAACGGCGGCGTGATTGTCAGCCAGAAGCGAATGAAGAGGGCCAAGGTCTCAGCCGTTAGACCAACATCACGCTCCAAGCGCTGCATCTGACGCGACAGCCGATCGAGGCGCCGCGCGAATGCTGCTTCCCGCCTGTCCGCTCCGTCCGGCGACAGAAACGAAGCGACAGCCGCTTCCACGATCGCGGACCGAGAAATCTTCTTGCGATCTGCCAAATCCGAGATCTGTTTCAGAAGCTCTGGCGGGAAATAGACGTTCATCCTGTCGCGCATATTACCTCAGAGCTCCACGCCGTCATTCGGGTCCATGGCGACCTGTCGCGCGACGCCTCGCATCTGCTGACGCATAAGTCGGGACTGGCGGACCGCATCCTCGTCGTCGTCGAGAACGACGGCAAATTCCTCTGCCGGCGTCGGCTCGGTCGTCTCCTTTGCGATCGCAACGTGATCGGGGAGTTCGGGCTCGCGACGAAGGCCGCTGTTCGCCGTGTCTTCCTCTCCTTGCGCTCTGTCGGTTGGAAGTGGCACCGGCCTCAGCGTTCCGACCGTTGACCATCCGTCCGTTCGCGATGACCGATCGGATGTCGCCGGATCGGGCGGCGGCAAGACCCGCTCGCTAAACCGCCGATCCTCATAGTAGCGCACCTTCTTCGCCCGGATCGGCGGCGTGCCTGCCACCATCACGATTTCGTCCATCGGCGGAAGCTGCATGACTTCGCCAGGGGTCAGCAGCGGTCTCGCCGTCTCCTGCCGAGAGACCATGAGGTGCCCCAGCCAGGGGTTCAACCTGTGCCCGGCATAGTTTTTCATCGCGCGCATCTCCGTCGCCGTACCCAAGGCGTCGGACACCCGCTTGGCCGTTCGCTCGTCATTGGTCGCGAAGCTGACTCGGACGTGACAATTGTCGAGGATCGCATTGTTGGGCCCATAGGCCTTCTCGATCTGATTGAGCGATTGCGCGATTAGGAAACTTTTGATGCCGTACCCCGCCATGAAGGCGAGTGCGGACTCGAAGAAATCAAGCCGTCCCAGCGCCGGGAACTCGTCAAGCATCATCAGGACTCGATGTCGACGATCGCGGGCGTGCAAGTCCTCGGTCAGGCGCCGGCCGATCTGGTTCAGCACCAGACGGATGAGGGGCTTGGTCCGCGAAATATCGGAGGGAGGCACCACCAGGTAGAGCGTCGTTGGGCGGCTATCTGCGATCAGATCCGCGATCCGCCAGTCGCATCGGCAGGTCACCTTGGCCACGACGGGATCGCGGTACAGCCCCAGGAAAGACATCGCCGTCGACAGGACGCCCGAACGTTCGTTCTCCGACTTGTTGAGCAGTTCGCGCGCGGTCGAGGCGACCACGGGATGAGCGCCCGGCTCGCCCAGGTGTGGGGTGGTCATCATCGCCTTCAGCGTCGCCTCGATGGGCCGCTTCGGGTCGGACAGGAAGGCGGCGACGCCGGCCAAAGTCTTGTCCGACTCGGCATAGAGGACGTGAAGGATGGCGCCGACCAGGAGCGAATGACTGGTCTTCTCCCAATGGTTCCGCTTGTCGAGCGAACCTTCAGGGTCAACCAGGACATCGGCGACATTCTGGACGTCGCGAACCTCCCATTCCCCACGCCGGACCTCAAGGAGCGGATTGTAGGCCGAAGACTTTGGGTTGGTCGGGTCGAATAGCAGGACGCGGCCATGTCGCGAGCGGAAGCCGGCGGTCAGTTGCCAGTTCTCACCCTTGATGTCGTGAACGATGGCCGATCCGGGCCAAGCCAGCAACGAAGGAACGACGAGGCCGACACCTTTGCCCGACCGGGTGGGCGCAAAACACAATACGTGCTCCGGTCCGTCATGGCGGAGGTAGTCATGGTCGAGCCTACCCAGCACCACACCATCCGGACCGAGAAGTCCGGCCGCTCGAACCTCTTCCGCATCAGCCCAGCGCGCCGAGCCATAGGTCTCGACGTTCTTGGCCTCGCGCGCCCGCCAGACCGACATGCCGATCGCTGCCGCGATCGACACGAAAGTCCCTGACGCCGCGACGAAGGCCCCCTCGACGAAGACCTGAGGCGCATAGGCATCGTAGACGAACCACCACCAAAAGAAGACCGGCGGGTAATATACCTTGAGTCCGAACAGTTCGAACCAGGGCCGCCCAAGCTCTGGTTGCCAGGCGAGCCGCCAAGCCGTCCATTCGGTTGCTCCCCAGATGGCCAGCAAAACAATCAGGCCGACGACGATTACCTGTCCCCAGAGGATTTTGGTTCCGGACATCCCGAACGTCCTTCCGCAACTGAATTGGAGAGATTGCTAGAGCCCGAGGTCGCGCTTGCGACCAAAGCCCCATTCGATGCCACCGCCGTCTTTCACGACGCCGCTGACGTGTTGCCCGAGCCTCTTTTCGAGCTCGCGCGACCAGGGCACGAGCTGGAAGCCGAGCCCACTGTTGATCATGGCGAAGCGTCCGGAGGTGAGCGTCAACCGCTGGCGATACGTGCCCGCCACGTGCTCCCCGGAGGCGGCGTTCACCTGAGGCAGGCCGGTGTCGGCCGAAACCTTTGCCGCCACCTCGTCCAGTTCGCGCCGGCGCAACGTGTTGAGGAGGTCGCGCTGGAGGATGACACGCTGGCCCTGCCGCCGTGCCAGGCCCTCCTGAACCAGATGCTCGGTGCGGGCCTCCATGGCGTCGCGGGTCTCGCGACCGAATCCGCCCATGGCGAGCGGCATGCGGTCGCATTCAACCAGCCGATGGTCGAGCCAGGTCGCGCCCTTCGCGCTGACCTGCTCGCCCAGATCGAGATCCGAGCGGGTCGCCAACACCAGAGTCGGCCGCGGATCGCCGGCTTGACCGAAGCGTCGCACTTCAACGATTCCGCCGATCGGCGGCGCATATTCAAATGCCTCGATCCCTTGGAAGCGCACATGATGCGCGCGTCCGTCCGTTCCGTCGATCAGGGCATACGCCTCGCCCGTCAGTTCATTATGCAATCCCCGATCGACCAGTCGTCCGATGATCTGGGACGATGGCTGTCCACCTTCGATGACATAGTCAGCAACGCCGCGCGCCTCCCCACGCTCGGTAAAAGTGCGGTGCATGGTCTTGATGATGTCGCCGCGCATGCCAAGATCGCGCAAGGTCCGCTCGGCCTCGAGCCCGACCATCCATTCTCCTGGCGCGGCAGACGCGGCGAGGCCCATCTTCTCCAGGTGTTGAAGGCGACCGACCATCAGGCGCCGGATTTCAGGATCGGAGCTACCGGGATRTTCGGGGCGGAGATCGATATACCCGGTCTCATCTGCCGCCAGCCCGATCTCCCAATCGAGCCGCGTCCATCGTTCCGCTGCGACTTCCCTTTCCAGCGAATTGCGGATCTCGTGCTCAGGTTTCGGACCCAGTTCGATGGCGACCAGTTCCTCGGCGCGTGAACGCAGGCCCCGGCTGATGTAGTCGCGGGAGATCACGAGATCTGTCCCTTCCTCGTCAACTCCCCGAACGAGAAGATGGATGTGAGGGTTGTCGGTATTCCAATGATCGACAGCCAGCCAATCGAGCCGCGTGCCGAGATCGGTCTCCATCTGTTTTGTGAGGTCGCGCGTGAAGGCCTTGAGATCGGTCATGTCGCCAGCATCCTCCGGTGAGACAATGAACCGGAAATGATGCCGGTCGTCCTTGCAGCGTTCCGCGAAATCGGCGCCGTCAGCATGGTCGCTGCCACCATCGAACATCTCGGCCCGCTCACCACTCCGGGTCACGCCGTCGCGCTTCAGGTATGAGAGATGGGCCGTCAGCGGCGCTGAGCGGAAGGCGCGCCCTTTGTGGCGAACCACGCGCGCCTTCACCACGACGCGGCGTGTCGGGCTGAACAATCGGCCGCGACTAAAGCTGAGTCGGCCGCGGCCAAACGTCGAGCGCCCATAGGCCGCGGAACGCTTGCCGGACGCAGTCTGACCTGAGGTGTGCCCTGCTTTCTTCGCCGCGCGCAGCACCTGGTTGATGAACCTCTTCGGCTTCGGAGCGCGGGTACTGCGGATGCGCCCGGGCCGAATACGAAGATCGCTGTCGCCAGCGGTCATGGGCGGGCCCCGAAGAGCGCAAGAGAACCTACAGTGCCGAAAATGTCCTTGATTGCATTACTCAAAATACATGGCGCGGCACGCGCCCCGACCGACCGGCACGGTAGAACCCAAGCCATGTCAGTGGCTTGCGGTTCGACCGGCGAGCCCCTTTTATCTCGCCTTCCTAATCGGGCGGGGAAAGTCAACTCATTCCTACGCTTTTCGTCGGCTCTTCGATTCTCGGTCATGACAGACTCCCTGCGTCGATATCGCACAAACGTCACCACCGCGCTTGCGGCCGCATTCACCAGGCGGGGTCCATGCGTTCCTTCGCGTTCAGCACTTGGGCCGTCGCATGCTCTTCATCAGGTTCATAAACAGGGCTGTCCAAGCAGTCCGGCGCTCTCGTCCCCGAAGGGCGGCAGCAGGCAAGAGATAGCGGACATTCCCCGTTTCGCGGCCCCGCCAGGGGACGCTCACCGCGCGCGCGGATCTCTAAATTCGTTCCCTCCTCAACATGCTGGGAGTAGTCCCAGCGCCTTCCTATGCTCGTCAACGTAGCTGCTACTGTGCCGGCTTTAGGCGCAGCCGTTGCGTGACCTTGGCACCGAATCCGACATGGAAATCGGTCTCGCTGACCCACATCCGGTGGAGAATACCCGCGAGCTTTCGCGCGACCGCGGCAATCGCACACAGCATGCTCGACCGCTTGGCGATCCGCAGGCCCCATGCTCGCAATGCCGACCATTTTCTGACCCGTAGCAGCAGACTTGCAGCCGCTTCACACAGCGCCTCCCCGCACGAAGATATCGCCCTATTTGCTGATCCGACCCTCAAAATCGATCGATGTACCGGACTGGTGGCGCTTCGGCGTCAGGCCAAAATGGGCGCCCACTGTGCGGGATCGGGCAAAGCGATGAGGGTCATCAACGCCGACTTTGAATGACAAGGCGACGACCGGACCGACGCCTGGAACCGTCATCAGACGCCGGCAAACAGGATCATGCTGTACCACCTGCAGGAGCACGCGATGCAGCCGATCGTAGCCCTCGAGGAGGGCGCGGCGCACGTCCAGCATAACTTGGATAGACATCACAAAAATCGGGTCGCTGTGCTCGATCAGCTCGCGGATGCGGGCCTCAAAGGAACCTCGAGCGACCGCTCCGACGAGTAACCCATAGGCCCGCAGTGCGCCCCAAACATGGTTCTCGAGGTCGATCAATTTGCGCTTGAGCAGCTTCCGGTTGGTCAACAACGTGCGCATTTTTTGCATGTCGATATTCTTGACATGCACGGCGCGGTACCAGCCCAACCGCATCATCTGCGCGATGCCGCGCGCGTCGTTTCGGTCGGTTTTGTTGCGCATTGTCGACAGCGAAACGCGCATATGGCGCGCTTCCACGACAATGATTGGAAGCCCGGCTGGCTGTAGTTCGCGATACAGCCAGATACCGAGCGATGACGCCTCGACCCCAACCCTATCGAGGCGATCCGCGTAGCCCTCTACAGCGCAGCGGATCGCCTCTGGCTCCGTGCTGACCTTAACTTCGCGGACCGTGTGACCCTCGCTATCGACGATGCAAACGCTGGTTTCTTCAAGGCCGACGTCCAATCCAACATAGAGTTTCATCGGAGCTCTCCTGTGTGGCAACGACCTTCCAAGTCGTTGGATTTGGCCACGGCCGCGTTATCCCCATGCACCGCTATCTCGAAGCAAGATTTGAGAGCCGTCCTGCCGTCGTGTTGATCTCTTGATCTCTTGATCTCTTGATCTCTTGATCTCTTGATCTCTTGATCTCTTGATCTCTTGATCTCCAACCGGGCTGGCTGCGCGACTGATGAACCTTCGCGATGATTTCATCGGAGCAACGCGTCTAATCGCCGGATCAATTCTCCGACTCGTCCACCGCCGGGTGGGGCGGCCGGGTAGCGGCGCAGGACATCGAGCACGACTGGGAGCGCAAGTAACCCCGACTTTTCGATGTGGCTGTCGCCCACGCTGGTGTCACCGCCGGCACGGAGTTCAAACGAGCGTGCTGCATGGGCGGCCGACCCGAGAATATGTTTAACCTGTGTAGCTTTCGCGAGCGGGTGGAGAAACGCGGCGCCTGCTGCGGCTAGAGCCGCGCGCGCAGCCTCGCTGGCAGCCGCTAGTCCGATGTCTCGGGTTTCATGGGCTGCCCGTTGGGCAGCCCATGCGCAGTCACGGAGCGCCTTGGTTCGCTCGGCTCCGTCTGCGAATGCCTGGGCCGCGTCGATTGCGGCGCAGGGACGTGGATCGCTAGGACGTTCGACCTCGAAGATTATCAAGGCCTGTCGCGCGCAAGTAGCCGCGTAACCGGCGACAGCGCGAAGTTCGGCGCGGCTGAGTTCTATCATCAGAGAGGCATTGCTCATGAAAGCAACCATATTGCAACTGAGGGTGTCGCGCATCATAGGACCTGCTGATTAGCGTGCTTGGTGGGAGCAGTCATCGCCCAGGCGGATGCTCTTTACGCGCAGAATGAAGGTAGAAGATTCATGTCAAAGCCCGAACTGACGTCCAAGGGCCGGACGCTTACCGTCGTGTACTCCCGGTCGCCGGTTCCCAGGGCCCAACCCCAACAGACTCTCGGTACTCGCGGCGATTTGCGAGAAAATGCAGTTCGGGTCATTGCGGTAGATCCTCCAATAGCGCGTGCCCGAACACGTCGGCTGGTGGCCGATTCATTGCGAAAGAGCCGCCGCGACGTGACAATTGACTTGCGAAGCCCCCGCTGTTCGCGAGCGCTTGCGATAGCGATCGTTACCCGGGCCGAGACACCCGCAGGGTGGCTCGGTGAGGAGCGAAGCGACGAGTAGAGCGCGGGCCGAAGGCATCGCCCATATGCCACCAGCACGTTATTATCGAACCCGCACACTTGATCATTGCGATACTCCCGCATCCGATCGAGGGACGAACACGCCAATAGACCGAGGGACCATGCGCGAAACTTCGTGCACTGAGATTGCAGTCGTGGCGCCGCTCGATGGCATGAGCCCCGGCGACCGATCGGGTGTTTTCATTAGATCGGATCGCGTGACGAATAGCGTCGCAGCTGATGATGACTGTCCGCTGGACGGACACGTCGGCGGCAGTTCGATGGCAAGCAGATTTGCAAGCTTTGCGACGTATGCTCGCGTCTCGTCTGGCAAAGAGCCGCCTGCGAGATGCTCTTCATAGCGAGACGGTCCCGCGTTGTACGCGGCAAACACGCCAGGCGAGCCATACCGATCGAGCAGTTCGCGCAGATAGGCCGTGCCTGCCAAAATGTTGTCGTGCGGGTCGTAGGGGTCGTTCCCGAGATTATAGCGCCCACGGAGTTCCGCCCAGGTCGCCGGCATGATTTGCATCAGGCCCATTGCGCCTTTTGGCGATCTAGCGTGCACGTCACCAGCACTCTCGATGCTTTGGAGTGATCGGATCCAGTTCGGCGCAATCGCAAAGCGTTGTGAGGCTTCATTGATGAAGCCGGCAAATGAGTGAGCGGTCTGACTGATCGCCGGCTGGGCGGCTGATCCGCTCTGGGCCAAAGCAGCACCGTCGAACGCGGCCAGAAGAAGCATCAGGGGCACGACAGCACAAACGCGCGTGCCCAACCGACCCGAGCACGCGGTCGGGCTCGCGCCAGCCTTGCAGACTTTGATCGGGACCGAGAAATGATCCCGCAATCTATCGACCAAGGGACTGGCGAGGAGAACACGTCGAATACGCACGATCACTCCTCCCACGTCCACACCGGGATCGCACGGCCGATCACAGCCGACGCCKGAAGCAATCCAAAATACCGGCCATCAAGAGAGGCGTCCGACTGCCAGTTCATGAGAAAGAGCTCGCCGTCGCCGACGACGCGGCAGCCCTGCCACTTAGGCAGCGGCCTGCCGCGAGCGTCGCGATCCAGAGCCTTGCCCATTGCAATGTCATCGACCGAAATCGTGAGCCCCGTTCTGCAGACAGTCTGACCGGGGAGCGCCAGCACGCGCTTGAGCATAGGGACGCCGACCGGCAAATAGCCGTTAAAGTCGAGGAAGCTTGCAAGCGGCTCCGGCGGCTGCACGACGACCAATTCAGTGATATGGAAGTGGCCTGCCGATCGCAGGCGATAGAGACCGATCGGCACGCTCGCAGATGCATTCCAGACGTAGAGCGGAAGTGGCTCCAAGACGATCGTCGCGACGAGCGCAGCAGCGGTCCCAAACGCCGCGGCCAGCGTCTTCAGGCGGCCCGTCATCGCATCACCCTCTGACGGTGAAGCCAGGCCTGGTGGCGCGCTTTCGTATAGGGGCGCGGGTTTTCGTTGACGGACAGGCGGTTATGAACGTGATGCCAATGATCAGGCGCGACATCAGCGGGATCGATGCCGAGTGCCTCGACGGCATCGATCATTTGCAGCATGCGCTCGACCTTCGGCCAGCCTGACAAGCGCAGCAAAATTTCTCCGCCGGGTGTCACATAAGGGACGGTCGAGCAGCGCTGTCCCGGCGTGACCGCGCGCAGGATGTCGATCCGCGAAATGACCGTGCCAAAGTCGTTGGAGGTCCAACGAACGAAGGCAAAGATGCTGCCGGGTGCAAATGACAGGACACGCCGGTGACGATCAAACTTCCGTTCGTTGACGATATGACCGAACCGAACGCGGTTTTCGATCCGCTTCTCGAGCCACAGCACTTCCACTTCGGTGAGATCGCTCATACCGCCGCTCCCTGAAGCTGGAACGGGCAACCGTGAGCTAGAGGTTCCGTGGAGATCGCGTGCGGCTTGCGAAGGCGAGCAGGACTGACAGCACCCTGTTGCCGGACGACGCCTCCAATGCGGCTTTCGGCCTGGTCCGTTAGAAGAAATCCGAAGGATTTCTGGTTAGCCGGGGTACTGACCGGTGCCCCCTCGCGGGCTGTGCTGCTGCGAAAATGCTTCACAGCGATTCGCGAACGGAACGCGCGGTGCGTGCCGGCGATCAGCGGTGGAGGCGCATGATGGACTTCTATGCAGGGCTCGACGTGTCGCTGGAGGCGACCAACATTTGCGTGGTGGACGGCGACGGCAAGGTGGTCCGGGAAGTGAAACTCGAGACCGATCCGGACGCGATCGAGCTGTTCCTGGCGGAATGGGGAAGCCACCTCAAGCGCGTCGGGCTGGAAGCGTTCTCGTACAGCGCCTGGCTGTTCACGGCGCTTTCCGAAAAGGGCCTCCCCGTGATCTGCATCGAGACCCGGCATGCCAAGGCGGCGCTGAACGCCATGCTGAACAAGACCGACCGCAACGACGCGAAGGGCATCGCGCAGATGATGCGGACCGGCTGGTTCCGTGCGGTGCACGTCAAGTCGGAAGGCGCGCAAACGCTGCGCGCGCTGCTGGTCGGGCGCAAGGCGATGCTCGGCAAGGTGCTGGACATGGAGAACATGATCCGCGGCCTGTTGCGCCCGTTCGGCCTGAAAGTCGGCGAGATCTCCGTCGGCCGCTTTGACGCACGGGTGCGCGAGATCATGGCCGGGAAGAAGGAACTGGAGGCGATCGTTGCGCCGCTGTTGGACGCGCGAGCTGCGATGCGGCTGCAGCTGGCCAAACTGCATCGCCTGGCCCTGGCGGCGGCGCGCAGCGACAGCGCGGTGCGGCGGATGATGACGGTCCCCGGTGTCGGCGCACTCGTGGCGCTGACGTTCCGCGCCACGGTCGATGATCCAACGCGATTCAAGAGATCGACCAATGTTGGTGCGCATTTTGGCTTGACGCCGCGGCGCTATCAATCCGGACAAACCGACCGCGTTGGCCGGATCTCCAAATGCGGCGACGAGCTGACGCGGGCGATGCTGTACGAGGCAGCGATCGCGATCCTGACGCGCATTCCGAAGAATTTTAAGCTGCGGCTGTGGGGCCTGCGGCTCGCCAGGAAGAAGGGTCTGAAGCGCGCCGCGACCGCGGTCGCACGCGCGCTCGCCGTGCTGCTGCACAAGATCTGGATCGATGGCACGACGTTCCGGTTTGGCGCCGGCGGCAAGCGCGGCCGGGTCGCTTCGGCGATGTAAGGGCCTCCGCGACCCGGCCGCTTCCACGCGCGCCTTTTCCTTCCGCCACGGCGGAGCGGCGTCTCCCGAGGAGACGGGGATTTGGGTGAGATCGCAACTTTTCTTGCCGGCGGCTTGATGCACACCTTTGAAGCCATCATGCACGGCGCTGGTTAGCCTGACCGCCCATTCTCCCGATTCCGGCATGTGGTGGTCTTGGTGCCAACCACGGACGTTAGCGAGTTCTCCTCGACGAGCGAGCTGCCGCAAGGGAAAGTAACGAGCGCAATGCGGCGACGACGATGCTGGTGATCGCGTGATTTTGCGCGCGATCGCATTTGCGCGCGTGCAGTGGCGACAAGAATCGCATTGCAGGACAGCTTCGCGCGTGAGAGAGTAGATGCATGAAGCATCCTCGCTGCATGCGCGACCGACTTGTTCACAACGTGCTGATTCACAACAAGAAGTTAGTGTCAGTACGTTAGTAAAGTTAGAGCGGCTGGAAAGCGCGGGGAAACAAGCTCTTATGCTCGATTCCGGTCCCCGATAGCACGAGGATTGGGTCCCCGATAGCACGAGGATAGCGGTCCCCGATAGCACGAGTTGATTCACAGGTTGTCCTCCGAGCTTGGAATGAGACCGCGCCGGCGCAGGCGTGCCGTTAGGGGATCGACGGGCGTTGGCGCGAAGTTCAGCCGCTCGGTGCCGTTCGCGTCGCGCGTGAGCAGGAGCTGATAACCGGGCAATGTCTGGCGCCGGACGATCTGACGTACGTCGTAAGCAAAATGCTTGAGCGGTGAGAGGATGCCGGACTTGGCATGGAGGTGCACAAGGTCAAAGCTCCAACCGCCCTCCTGGCGGCCGCCGTGCTTGCGCACGAGACGGTAAAGCCAGCGCTCAAGTCCGCCCGTCAGATCGAAATAGGCCCGATCGATCGTCAGCACGAGTGCGTCATCAATGACGCCAGCATAGAACCAATCGGGCAGGATCAGTTCGAGCCCGAACGGCCTGCCATTTGCATYGGCCGTCTCCTTCCACTCGTTAATCCAAGAGAAACGATGCCGTCGCCGTTCTGCCGGCTGCCGGATCGACGTCAGCACCGTCGTTGACTGAAGTCTGTCGAGACCCGCCTTCAGCCGGTCATAGTCACGCGCGCTGGTGCCGCGGCCGACAAAGGTCAAAATCTCGTAAGGCGTTGCAGCCATCAGGCGCGACGTCTTCAAGCCGGTGTCACGCGCTTCGACGATCTGGGAAGCGRCCCAAATCAAAACGTCTGCATCCCAGATGGTCGCCATGCCGTGTTCCGGCACGGCTTCGACACGAATTGAGATTGCACCGGCCCGGAAATCGATCGGAACAATCCGTTTGGTTTTTGCGAGCGAGAAGAACGGATAAGCCATCAGATCCTGCGCATCGCGCGGTGCAAGATCGCCGGGTAGCGCCCGAAAGAGCTCCAGCTGGTCGGGTTTACGCCGCATGGTCGCTGCTCTCACGCGCGATTAGCGACGTTCCTGGCCCGCATACGGGCGCAGGACCGGATGCTTCTTTGCCGGCAGCACGGTCCCCTTCCCAGGGTCCGACGTCGACGTTTTGGCGCCGAGGTCGGCCCAGGCTTTCAGATCGTCTACGGCATAGACAACACGGCCGCCGATCTTCCGATACGTCGGCCCGGTGCCGTATGTGCGATGCTTCTCGAGCGTGCGACCGGAGAGGCCAAGATAACGCGCGGCTTCCGGTGTACGCAGGAAGCGCGGGGGCATTCCGGCCATTGGATCGGGCATTTGAGAACTCCAAGGTGACAGCGCACCGCGCATGGCGGCGTCGGCGTGTATGCGGTCATCATGGAGAAGCGCGATCTCGGAGGGGGATGCCGAATATCGGGGGGGCGATTTTCGATACCCCTCGGCCGAAGGGCTACTTGTCCCTGCGGCCAGGCCGCAGAAGTTTGCGGTAGCCTCCGCGTACCAACGCGACGCCACTTTTCACCAGGCGGACCGTTCGATTGCGCAAATCGTGCGTCTTCCAGGCGCGATCAGGAATGCGCTTTTTGCCGAACAGCGCTTCGGCGGTCACGCGATAGCTGCCACCCGCAATATGCGCATCGAGCGCGCGGATAGCGGCGCTCAGGCGCTCGCGCCGCTGCTTTGAGAGCTTATGAAGGGGAGGACCTGGCGCGCGTCCATTCATCGCGCGCCACAGCCGCCGGGCTGCATAGGCGCGCGCTTCCAAATCGCCGTTAAACGGCAATTCGGCTGCATAGGACGCGCCGACCACGGGAGGCTCTTTGAACCAGACACGGTGATCCGTCGCCCCGATGCGTAGCACGATATGCCAGCCGTCGGCGGCGCGGCGTACCTGCCCCGCTGCCAGGTCGAGCAGTGGCCGGGAGGCCGAACTGCGACCGGCGGGCGACGCGACCGTGACTGGAACGACGGTCGATAGAACCTCAGGCGCCCAAAAGATTATCTGCTCGTCGAAGGACCGCTGGGGGTCATGGGCGAAAGCAGATGCCCCACCTCCTTCTGAACTCCGTGGTCGCTTCGCCATCTGGGCTGCTAGCGATCATCGCCTCAAAGTCGCGTCGATAGTCAGCGTTACGACGAAGACATTCCCAAGCGATGTCGGTGATTTCGGCGTCTTGTAGGCTCTTATAGGAATCCGGCGACCGCCAGTCGAATTCAGGCATTGCTTCCGTCCCATTGCACTCATAACAACGATTGCGGCGCAATAGGTATGAACGAAACGGTTGTAGGAAGCCCCTAGTTTGGCACCACGTGGTGCACTGGAATGACCACCGGATAACGAAAGAAAATCGTTCTGCCTGCAAGTCGCCAGTCGGCGATTTTCTTCTATCTTGAGCCGGTACCGCGTAAGAGACGACCTTGTTCAGTCACCCATTTGGCGCGCGCAAGATGGCTCTGGTATGCGCTGCGCGCACGGTCCGGCTCTCGCTCTGGGTCCATATGCAAGACCACTCGAGCGACTTCACGCCAATCCGCCCCCTCACCCTCTGCCTGCAGAAGGCGAATGTACGTGACGACATGCTGTTCGTCATAGGCCGTCAGCACCGGCTCGTTCGGCGCGCTGTCCGCCACGTCTGGATCGAGGAGTGGTTTCTGCATCATACCCACTTTTAGAACACGAAGAAACTACGCCACGCTTTGGTCGCAATCTAACCTCCGTGCCCGTTGGCATCCGGGGTATTCTTTCGAATACCGACGACCAAGATCGGCCGCGCTCATAGCGCCGCAGACGATAGCATGTCTGGACACGAATAGGAACGATCGTTCCTAGAACGATCGTTCCGGCTCAGTTCCCATATCGCCATGGATCTCAAAGAGATCATGGCTGTGAACCTGCGTCGGAAACGCCACGATCTACAAATGACGCAGGAGGAGCTGGCCGAGCGCGCAGGTTTAAGCGCCCGTTACGTCGGCGCCATCGAGCGCGGCGATGTGTCAGCAAGCGTCACCGTGCTCGGGCAAATTGCTGAAGCATTGGGGGTCGAACCGGGCGACCTGCTCAAAAAAGCTGCGCGGCTTGGCAAATCGTAAGCCGCCTTTGGCCCACCGCGAAGCGCCCCGCCCGGCGGACCGGACGGGGCTTGGTGGGGCGATCTTACTCGCCGCTCTTGCGAGGCCGCGACCACAGGAGCGTGTAGCCCTCGCCGCCTTCGTCGTCGAACAGGTTCGCGTAGATCGGCGCGTTGAACGAGGGGTCGTCGAGCTTGAGCGAGAGGTAATCGCGGCCCTCCTCGGAGCGCTTTGACCAGGCCGCCCCGATCTCGGTCTTATGCGGTGCTCCGCATAAGACCGATTATGCGTAGCGCATGATTATGCGGAGTTAGGTGTCAGGAGTGGCGGTTGTCCGCCGCTTTTGCCGTGTTCGCGCTCCACATAATATCAGCGGTGGTGCCGCGGCGCCTCGCCGGGTGGCGGGGCGCCGCGGGCGCTGCGGTCACCGCGACCAGATCAGCGCATGTTCGCCATCTTCGCCTTCGAAGAGGTTGGCGTAGATGGGGGCGGTGAACGACGGATCGTCGAGCTTGACCGAGTGATAGACCCGGTCGTCCTTCGAGGTGCGGCGCCATGCGGCACCGATCTCGACG
>NZ_JBFUGY010000056.1:0-37522 GCF_056402655.1 Bradyrhizobium sp. P3_C3
GCCAATGGCTGACCGAACCCGCGAAATAATCGAGAAGTGAACTGACATGGCCGGCAACCTGCAAAACGCCAACTCCAACGACATCACCAGCGTGATCTCGACGCTCGGTGCCCGCCAGGGCAGCCGCGCGGGCGGCAAGACCGAAGCGGTGACGGGACCCAAGCGCGCCGCGATCCTGATGCTGGCGCTGGGCGAGCAATATGGCGGCAAGATCTGGTCGATGCTCGACGACGACGAGGTGCGCCAGCTCTCGCTGGAAATGTCGACGCTCGGCACCGTCGAGGTCGATACGGTCGAGGACATGCTGCTCGAGTTCGTCTCGCGCATGTCGGCTTCCGGCGCGCTGATGGGCAATTTCGACGCCACCGAGCGGCTGCTGCAGCAGTACCTGCCGCCGGAGCGCGTCAACGGCATCATGGACGAGATCCGCGGCCCCGCCGGCCGCAACATGTGGGAAAAGCTCTCCAACGTGCAGGAAGAGGTCCTCGCCAACTACCTCAAGAACGAATATCCGCAGACCATCGCAGTCGTGCTGTCGAAGCTGAAGCCGGAACACGCCGCGCGCGTGCTCGGCATCTTCCCCGAGGAGCTCGCGCTCGACGTCGTCAACCGCATGCTGAAGATGGAAGCGGTGCAGAAGGAGGTGATCGAGAGCGTGGAGAAGACGCTGCGCACCGAATTCATGTCCAACCTGTCACAGACCCGCCGCCGCGACGCCCACGAGGTGATGGCGGAAATCTTCAACAATTTCGACCGCCAGACCGAAACCCGCTTCATCACCTCGCTGGAAGAGGACAACCGCGAATCGGCAGAGCGCATCAAGGCGCTGATGTTCACCTTCGACGACCTCGTGAAGCTGGATTCCGGCTCGGCCCAGACCCTGATGCGCAATGTCGACAAGGACAAGCTCGGCGTCGCGCTCAAGAGCGCCAACGAGGACGTCCGCAACTTCTTCTTCGGCAACATGTCCTCGCGCGCGGCCAAGATGCTCCAGGACGACATGGCGGCGATGGGCCCGGTCCGCCTGCGCGACGTCGACGAGGCCCAGGCGCTGCTGGTCAACCTCGCCAAGGACCTCGCCGCCAAGGGTGAGATCATGCTGACCAAGAACCGCGCCGACGACGAGCTGGTGTACTGATGGGCGCCCCGGCAAAATTCCTGTTCGACACCGACTTCGCAGCGCCGGAGCGGTCGCCGCGCGAGAAGGCTGCGACCGCCGCCGAGATCGCCCAGAAGATCGCGGAAGCCGAGGCACGCGCCTATCAGGACGGCTTTGCCGCCGGCCAGCGCGAAGCCAAGGCCGAGAGCGACCGCCGCGTCGCGCTCGCCATGGAAGAGATCAACATCGGTGTCCGCGGCGTCGCCGCCGGCATCGGCAACATCGAGACCAAGATGGAGACCGAGGCGGTCGACGTGGCGGTGGCGGTGGCGCGCAAGCTGTGCGCCGATCTGGTCGCTGCCGAACCGCTCGGCGAGATCATGGCGCTGGTCAAGGACTGCTTCTCGCACCTGGTCGCGACGCCGCATCTCGTCGTGCGCATCAACGACGCGCTCTACGACAGCGCGCGCGAGAAGATGGAGCGGCTCGCCAAGCAGAGCGGCTTCGAGGGCCGGCTGGTGATCCTGGCCGAACCCGATATCGCCACCGGCGACTGCCGGATCGAATGGGCCGACGGCGGCGTCGTGCTGGAGCGCGGCGCCATCGTGGCCAAGATCGACGAAATGGTCGGACGCTATATCGCGTCCCGCAGGGGGAGCTAAGCCATGAGCGACACCGACGGACAGGTCCCGCTGCCCGATCTCAACGGCCCGATGCCGCCGACCGGTACGGACGTCGGCTACAACGAGGACGAATATGCGGCGCGCGCCGCCGCCGACCTCGAAGCCGTGTTCGACGTGCCGGTGCAGGTCTCGGCCGTGCTCGGCCGCTCCAAGATGGACGTCAGCGAGCTGTTGAAGCTCGGGCCCGGCACCGTGCTCGAGCTCGACCGCCGCGTCGGCGAGGCCATCGACATCTACGTCAACAACAAGCTGGTCGCCCGCGGTGAAGTCGTCCTGGTCGAGGACAAGCTCGGCGTGACCATGACCGAAATCATCAAGACCGAACGCAGCTAGTAGCGCAAGGAATGACGCGCGGCAGCGCGACCAGACGGACAGGAGACTGACATGCGGCTTCTCATCGTTGGCACATTGAAGGGCCAGCTCACCACCGCCACCAAGATCGCGATGGAGAACGGCGCCACCGTGACCCACGCCGAGGATCACGAGCAGGCGATGCGCGTGCTGCGCGGCGGCAAGGGCGCTGACCTCCTGCTGGTCGACGTCGCCCTCGACATCCGTGACCTCGTGATGCGGCTCGAGGCCGAGCACATCCACGCGCCGATCGTCGCCTGCGGCATCACCAACGACGCCCGCGCCGCGGTCGCCGCGATCCACGCCGGCGCCAAGGAATACATCCCGCTGCCGCCGGATCCAGAGCTGATCGCCGCGGTGCTGGCCGCCGTCGCCAACGATTCCCGCGAGCTGGTCTATCGCGACGAGGCGATGGCCAAGGTGATCAAGCTCGCCCAGCAGATCGCGGGCTCCGACGCCTCGGTGATGGTCACCGGCGAATCCGGCACCGGCAAGGAAGTGCTGGCCCGCTACGTCCACACCCGCTCGGCCCGCGCCAAGCGGCCGTTCATCTCGATCAACTGCGCCGCGATCCCCGAGCATCTGCTGGAATCCGAACTGTTCGGCCACGAGAAGGGTGCCTTCACCGGCGCGATCGCGCGCCGCATCGGCAAGTTCGAGGAAGCGACCGGCGGCACGCTGCTGCTCGACGAAATCTCGGAGATGGACGTCCGCCTGCAATCGAAGCTGCTGCGCGCGATCCAGGAGCGCGTGATCGACCGCGTCGGCGGCACCAAGCCGGTGCCGGTGGACATCCGCATCATCGCGACCTCGAACCGCAACCTGGCGGAAGCCGTGCGCGAAGGCACGTTCCGCGAGGATCTGCTGTTCCGCCTCAACGTCGTCAATCTGAAGATCCCGCCGCTGCGCGAGCGTCCCCTCGACATCCTCGAGCTCGCCCAGCATTTCGTGAAGAAATATGCCGAAGCCAACGGCGTGCCGGTGCGCCCGATCTCCGCGGACGCGCGCCGCGTGCTCTCCACCAACCGCTGGCAGGGCAACGTCCGCGAGCTCGAAAACACCATGCACCGCTCGGTGCTGATGGCGCAGGGCGACGAGATCGGCCCCGACGCGATCCTCACACCCGACGGCGACCGCCTCGACCTCGCCAAGACCGCCCCGGCCGTGGCGCATGCGACCATGGCCGCCGAGCAGGTGACGAGGGCGCTGGTGGGGCGCACCGTCGCCGACGTCGAGCGCGACCTGATCCTGGAGACGCTGAAGCACTGCCTCGGCAACCGGACCCATGCCGCCAACATCCTCGGCATCTCGATCCGCACGCTGCGCAACAAGCTCAACGAATATTCCGACGGCGGCATCCCGATCACGCCGGCGGGAACGCCGGGCGAATATCCGCGGATGCCGATGGTGGGGGCGTAGGTCTCCACGCTGGTTGAGAACGAAGATGCCCGGGCCAGCCCCGGGCATTTTCATTTGCGACGTACGCTAACTCCGTCATCCTGAGGTGCGAGGCATGGGACGCAACGCGTCCCATGGGGAGCCTCGAAGGATGCACGGCCACAGCCGGGCCGTCGTCCTTCGAGGCCCGCTTCGCGGGCACCTCAGGATGACGGTAAGAGATCTCGTAGCCCGGATGGAGCGAAGCGCAATCCGGGGTTAGCTCCGCGATCGGGATTCCCGGATTTCGCTTCGCTCCATCCGGGCTACGGGACCTATCACATGGCCGCACCGCATCCGGCGACTAGGTCGCGCCTACGCGAGGCCCTATAAGCACAGCCCTAGAACCACGCGAGGATACACATGTCGGAAGCTCAAATCACGGACTGGCTGGCGTCGCAGCGGCAGGCGATGATCGATCTGCTGCGCGATGTCGTGAACATCGATTCCGGATCCTACGACAAGGAAGGCGTCGATGCGGTCGGTGCGCGGTTCGAGCGGCATTTTGCCGAGCACGGCATTCCGTTCCGGCGCGAGAGCAACGCCACCTTCGGCGATGCGATCCATGCCGATGTCGCCAAACCCGGCAGCAACGAGAAGCCGGTGCTGTTGATGGGCCACCGCGACACCGTGTTCGGCAAGGGCGAGGCCGGGCGGCGTCCGTTCACGATCGAGGGCAAACGCGCCTATGGACCCGGCGTTGCCGACATGAAGTCCGGCGTCGTGATGAACATCTTCGTGGCGACCGCCTTCCACAAGTTCGGCGGCAGCCCGCATCCGATCAAGGTGCTGATCACCTCGGACGAGGAGATCGGCTCGCCCTCCTCGCGACCGGTGATCGAGCGCGAGGGACGCGCCGCACGCGCCGTGTTCAATTCCGAGCCGGGACGGCCGACCGGCAACATCGTCACCGGCCGCAAGGGCGGCATCTTCATGCACTTTGCCATCACCGGCAAAGCCGCGCATTCCGGCGCCAATTTCGCCGCGGGCGTCAGCGCGATCGGCGAGCTCGCGCACAAGATCGTCCAGATCCACGCGCTGACCGATCTCGACAAAGGCATCACACTGAATGTCGGTCTCGTCTCGGGTGGACAGTCCGTGAACACCACGGCGCCCTCAGCCGAGGGACAGATCGACCTGCGTTACGTCGATCCGGCGGATCGTGCGAGGATCATGGCGGCGATCGAGAAAATCGTCGCGACACCTTACGTGCCCGGCACCAGCGCGACGCTGACCGTCAAGGGCGAGTTCGTGCCCGTGGTGCAGAGCGCGGAGTCGAAGGCGCTGTTCGAAGGCTATCAAGCCGCCGCAAAGCGGGTCGGCCTCACCACGCTCCAGGGCGAGTTCTCCGGCGGCTGCGCCGATTCCGGCTTCACCGCGGCAGTCGGCACACCGACCATCTGCGGCCTCGGGCCGGTCGGCGGGCTCGCGCACACGCCGGAGGAATATCTCGAACTCGACAGCATCGTGCCGCGCGCCCAGGCGCTGGCACTGGCGATTTTGCGGGGGTGAGCGAAGCTGCCGTAGGGTGGGCAAAGCGAAGCGTGCCCACCAATTCGGTCGTCGCGGATAGATGGTGGGCACGGCGCAAGAGCGCCTTTGCCCACCCTACGAGACTCGTACGTGGATGGCCGGGTCGAGCCCGGCCATGACGAGGAGAGAGACTACGAATAACTCGGCGCGTCCGGCTTGCGGAAGATGTGGATGGGGTCGCCCGGCACGATCGGCTGGCCGCTGAACATCGCATAGGCGTAGAGCGCGAGGTAGCCGATCGCGAGCGCGCCGATGGCGTAGAAGGCCCAGGTCGCGACGCGCTTCATCGTTCCGCTCCATTGCCGTCCCGGACGGGACGGCTAAGGGCGCTTCTAGAGCGATGACGGGGAAAAGGCCAGCCTGCGGGCCGCCCTAGCGCAGCGATCAAACGCCGCGCAGGCCGCGGGCGGGAACGCTGACCTCGGCGAGCCTCGCCGCGTCTTCGTCCTGGTCGACCGCCACATACTGGCCGTGCCAATAGGCCAATGCAGCATTGCGGGTCGAATTCCTGACGCTGCTGACGCGCCCGATGACGATGCCGTGCGAGTGGCGCTCGACGATCTCCTCGACCTCGCAATCGACCGCGGACAATGCACCGACCAGCAGCGGAACGCCCGAGACCGCGGTGACCCACTGGCTGCCCGCAAAGCGATCGGCCCCCTTCAGCCCGCCCTTGCCGGCAAAACGCTCGGCGACGTCCAGCTGGTCAGCCGCGAGGATGTTGACGCCGAAGGCGCCGTAGCGGCGGATCAGCGGGAAGGACGAGGCATCGCGGTTGATGCTGACCAGCAGCGTCGGCGGTTCGACCGCCAGCGAGGTCACCGAGGTCACCGTCATGCCGGTGATGTCCTTGCCCCGCCCGGCGGTGATGACGCTGACACCGCCGGTGAGGTGGCGCATGGCGCCGCGGAAATCGGCGGACGAGACGGCAGTTTCAGTCATGAGATCGCGAGGCACTACATTCATGGCATGGTCCCCGAAGCGGGGTTCCCCTGTATTTAGGTACGATCGTCCGCCGACAAAAGATGGCTCAGGATCGAGCCTTCGAGGCTTGCGAGCTCGGCGGAGCCGCGTTCGCGCGGCCGGGCGGTGTTAACCGTAACATCGTGGGCAATCCGGCCCTCGTCGATCACCAGGACCCGGTCGGCCAGCGCGACGGCCTCGGCGACGTCGTGGGTCACCAGGATCGCGGTAAAGCCCTGGTCGCGCCAGACCCGCTCCAGCAGCCGCTGCATCGAGATGCGGGTCAGCGCGTCCAGCGCGCCGAGCGGCTCGTCGAAGGCGAGCACACGCGGATGGGAGACCAGCGCACGGGCGAGCGCAACGCGCTGCTTCTGGCCGCCCGACAGCACCGACGGCCACTGATCACGCTTGTCGGTCAGCCCAACCTCGGTCAGCGCCTTCTCAGCGCGCGCATGCGCATCACTGGATGAGCGATTACGGCCGAGACCGACCTCGACATTGGAGAGCACCCGCGCCCAGGGCAGCAGCCGTGGCTCCTGGAACATCACGCGGATGTCCTCGGGCTGGACATCCTGGCCGAAGCTGATGCTGCCGGCGTCGATCTTTTCCAGGCCGGCGATCAGCCGCAAGAGCGTGCTCTTGCCGCAACCGCTCTTGCCGACGATGGCGACGAACTGGCCGGCGGGAATGTGCAGGTCGATGCCGCGCAGCACCTCGTTGTCGCCGTAGGATTTGCGCAAGCCACGGATGCTGAGCGGCAGGCCTGTCGTCTGCGTCGGGCGCTCCTCGCGCACGACGCGTGCCTGCGGTACGAAATTGGCGCGGCTGGCGAGCTCGGTTTCGGGAAGGGTCGTACGAAGAGCTGTCTGCATGTGATTCCCAGTATTTCTGCTCAGCGTTTCTGGAAGGCGGGGTGCCAGGAGAGCGTCAGGCGCTCCAGCACACGGGAGGCGCTGTCGGCGAGCTTGCCGAGCAGAGCGTAAATCAGGATCGAGAGCACGACGACGTCGATCAGCATGAACTCGCGCGCCTGCATCGCCATGTAGCCGAGGCCTGAAGACGCCGCGATGGTCTCGGCGACGATCAGGGTGAGCCACATGATGCCGAGCGCAAAGCGGATGCCGACGAAGATCGAGGGCAACGCGCCGGGGAAGATCACGCGGCGGAACAGCTCAGTGTCGGTCATGCCGTAGATACGGCCCATCTCGATCAGCTGCGGATCGACGGTACGGATGCCGTGCAGCGTGTTGAGGTAGATCGGGAAGAACACGCCGAGCGCCACCAGGAACAGCTTTGCGCTCTCGTCGATGCCGAACCACAGAATGACCAGCGGGATCAGCGCCAGATGCGGCACGTTGCGCACCATCTGCAACGTGGTGTCGGTGAGCTTGGCCGAGAGCTGCGACAGGCCGTTGGCGAGCCCGAACGCGAAACCGATGCCGCCGCCGATCAGGAAGCCGATCGAGGCGCGCCAGAACGACACCCAGATGTTGCGGACGAGCTCGCCGGAGAGCAGCAGCTTCCAGCCCGCGAGCACGACATCGCTCGGCGCTGGCAGCACGCGAACCGGCACAAAGCCGGTGACGCTCGCGACCTGCCAGATCGCGATGATGGCGAGCGGCACGATCCACTGGATCAGGCCGTCAACCCGCGGCAGGCGGAAGCTGCGCGGAAGTGAAACGCTGTCAATCAGGCTCATGACTCGGACACTCGCTGCTGCGGACGGTAATCGCTGCCGACGGTCTCGCCAAAGGGACCGCCGTTGAAGTGCAGCTTGGTCACGTTGCTCGGCTGCTCCAGCGAGAGCAGCGGGAATACCAGCTCGGCAAAGCGATACGCCTCCTCCAGATGCGGGTAGCCCGACATGATGAAGGTATCGATGCCGATGTCCTGATACTCCCTGATGCGGGCCGCCACCGTCTGGGCGTCGCCGACCAGCGCCGTGCCGGCGCCACCGCGCACGAGACCGACACCGGCCCACAGGTTCGGGGCGATCTCGAGCTTGTCGCGCTTGCCGCCATGGAGCTGCGCCATGCGCTGCTGACCGACGGAGTCCATGCGGGCAAAGTTCTTCTGCGCCAGCGCGATGGTGTCGTCGCTGACATGCCTGATCAGCTCGTTCGCGGCGCGCCAGGCCTCGTCATTGGTCTCGCGAACGATCACGTGAAGACGAATGCCGAAAGAGAGCTTGCGGCCGCGCGCAGCTGCGACCTCCCTCACCTTCGCGATCTTCTCGGCAACCAGAGCCGGCGGCTCACCCCAGGTGAGATATTTGTCGACGGCGTCGACGGCGACGTCGATGCCGGCATCGGACGAACCGCCGAAATAGAGCGGCGGCCGCGGCGACTGCACCGGCGGAAACAGCAGCTTGCCACCCTCGACATGGATGTGCTTGCCCTCGACATTGACGGTCCTGCCGGCGAGCAGGTCGCTATAGACGTTGAGGAACTCGCGGGTGACCTCGTAGCGCTCGTCATGGCCGAGGAAAATGCCGTCGCCCTTGTTCTCGACGGGATCACCGCCGGTGACGACATTGACCAGGAGCCGGCCATTGGTGACGCGGTCGAGCGTCGCGGTCATGCGCGCCGCCACGCTCGGCGATTGCAGGCCGGGGCGGACAGCCACGAGGTAGCGCAGCCGCTCGGTGAACGGCGCAACCGATGAGGCGACAATCCAGGAATCCTCGCAAGATCGTCCGGTCGGCAACAGCACGCCGTAATAACCGAGCTGGTCGGCGGCCTGCGCGATCTGGCGCAGATAGTTGAAGTTGACCTCACGGCCGCCGATGCCGGTGCCGAGATAGCGGCCGTCGCCGTGGGTCGGCAGGAACCAGAGGATGTTGGCGTTGGACTGCTTACTCATGTGCTTGCTCACGATCCTGGTTTCCGGGCTACGTCGGAAATCTTGATGGATTTGGGGATCAGGTTGAGCGCGAAGAACGCATCCGCAACCTGCTGCTGGTCGGCGATGACGGCATCCGTGATCGGCCTGATGCCGTAGGCCTGCCGCTTCAGCGCCACCTCGACCACCGGGACGGACAGGCCGATCGCCGGCGCCAGCTGCTCGGCAACCGCGTGGATGTCGCCCTTGGCCCAATCGTCGACCGAGCTCAGCTCAGCCAGCACGGCGTCGACGATCTTCGGGTTGGCTTCGAGGAATTTCTTCGAGGCGAAATAGAACTGGTAGTTGGCGACGATGCCGGTGCCGTCGGCGAGCGTGCGAGCGCCGGTGGCGGCTTCCGCGGCGGCCTGGAACGGATCCCAGATCACCCAGGCGTCGACCGCGCCGCGCTCGAAGGCGGCGCGCGCATCGGCCGGCGCCAGGAACACCGGCTCGATCTCGGAATATTTGACGCCCGCCTTCTCCAGCGCCTTGACCAGGAGATAGTGGACGTTGGAGCCCTTGTTGAGCGCGACCTTCTTGCCCTTGAGATCGGCGACCGATTTCAGCGGGCTGTCCTTCGGCACCAGGATCGCCTCGCCCTTCGGCGCTGGCGGCTCGTAGGCGACGTACTGGATCGGCGCGCCGGCGGCCTGCGCGAAGATCGGCGGGGCTTCACCGGTGTTGCCGAAATCGATCGCGCCGACATTGAGCGCTTCGAGCAACGGCGGGCCGGAGGGGAATTCGGTCCACACCACCTTGTAGCCGTCGGCGGCGAGCTTCGGCTCCAGCGTGCCCTTGCTCTTGAGCAGCACCAGCTTGCCGTATTTCTGGTAGCCGATGCGGACGACCTTGGCTTGGCTGTCCTGGCCGTAGGAGGTGCCGACCGCGGCGGCGACGATGCCGATCGACAGCACGATGGCCGTGATCAGACGCTGAATGATACGCCTCATGTTCAAACCCTTGTGCGTGGGAAGAGTAGTCGGCACGATCAGGCTGCCGGGTTGCGCCAGACGATGTCGCGAACGACGATCGGCTTCGGGATCAGGCCGAGCTTGTAGAAGCGGTCGGCGACGCCCTGCTGGGTCACGACGATGTCGTCGGTGACGGGGCCGACCACGAAGTTCGCGCGATCGGCCGCAACCGTCTGGATGTCCAGCGGGACGCCGGTGACGGCGGCGAGCCATTTGGCGACCTCACCGCGGTGCTGTTCGGCCCATTTGCCGGTCGCGGTCGTGACGTCGACGATCTGCTGCAGAATGCCGCCGTGGGTCTTCGCGAACTCGCGGTTGGCGATGTAGAAGGAATTGGTCTTGGTGACTTCGCGCGCATTGATCAGGATGCGGCCGCCCTGCTTGGTCTCACCGATCGCGAAATAGGGATCCCATATCGCCCAGGCCTCGATGCTGCCATTGGCAAAGGCAGGACCGGCATCGGGCGGCGTCAGATAGACCGGCGTGATGTCGGCATAGGTGAGCCCAGCCTTCTCCAGCGTCTGCACCACGACATTGTGGGCGCTGGACCCCTTGGTGAAACCGATACGCTTGCCCTTCAGGTCGGCGATCGAGCGGATCGGCGAATCCTTCGGCACCAGGATGCCCTGGCCGTTGGTGATGGGCTGGCCGGCGGCATAGACGATCGCCGCTCCGGCCGCCTGGGCGAACACTGGCGGGGAATCGCCGACCGAACCGAAGTCGACACTACCGACGTTCATCGCCTCCATCATCGGCGGGCCCGAGGAGAACTCGACCCATTTCACGTCGATGCCTTGCGGATTGAAATGCTTTTCCAAGGAAGCCTGCTGGCGCGTGATAACCAGCACGCCTGTCTTCTGGTAGCCGATACGAATTTCCTTCACCGCGCCCTGCGCGTTCGCGCGGGAGGCAAATGCAGCGGCGGCCGCAGTTCCAACGGAGAGCTTGAGAAAGTCACGACGCTGCATTCCACACTCCCGGCCGCCTGCGGCCGTCATTCCCTTGCGTTGCAGGAATGATGGTGCGGGTCAGCGGGGGTGTCGAGACGCCAAGGAAAATAGCGATGCGAGCACTGCGCGTGTGGCGAAGCGCATGATTAATCTTTCAAGCGGCTGCGCTCATGCAGAGGGATTTTTTCCGCACGCGAATGTGAGAGCCGCGGGAATCTGGTCGACGCTCGCAGCGCCGGAACATAAATTGTCGAAAACAACCCCATGCACAGTAGCCGACAATAGTCCGATCAATGACTTACGTATTATCCGAAGTTCGTTTGACACGTCGGGCAAAACAGGCGCATGATGGCATCATGGCAGTGTGTGGCTCGGGGCCTCCGACAAGGCGCGGTCAGTGCTCGCGCACCCAGGGATCGGACGAGAAATAGCAATTCTCGAGCACCATGCGATCCCTGGCGCGGAAACTGACGCGACATCGACGCCACACCTTTGTCTGATGCTTGCCGTCGTCTGACGTATCGACGTCGGAGATCCACACAATCGGCCGTCGCCAGCGGTAACGTCCGTCCCGATCCCAACCGTCGCAACCGCTGCGGCCGCATGCAATGTGGACACTGGTCATCGTCCCATCTGGCCTGAAGCACCAGGTCCGCGAACCCCACTCCTTGCCGGGCGGCGTCTGGGCGTAAGGCAAAAGCGAGGTCTGCGTCCAGCAGCCGGAAATGGAGGACGGTCCGGCGGCGCGCGCCGGTACGACGACCAGCAACGCGATCAGCGCCGACGCGGCAGCCAGAGACGATTCAAGCCACGGCTTGGGCCAGAACTGGATGGACATGACGCCAATGGACACGACGTCATGTGTGTCGCCGGGGAACGATGCGGTTCAATCGTCCGACGACACGAGTTCGCCGTCACGGCGACCGTCGTCTGGTCAGTGCCCCCACCTCACCGGCAGGTTCAGCAGGCCGCGGAACGCCCAGCCGCCGATCCGCACTGGCTCATCGTCGGCAAGTTCGAGACGACTCGCCCTCGCGAACACCGTGGGCAGCGCGACGTCGGCAATCATCGCACGCGAGGCCCAAGCGCCGGCGCAGAAATGCGGGCCGGCGCCGAAAGCGACGCTCTTGGTGGTGTCACGCCGCACGTCGAACTGGTCGGCGCACTCAAAATGCTTCTCGTCGCGATTGGCGGAGCCGAACATCAGGAACACGCGCTCATCTAGCTCGAAAGACACGTCGCGGATGCTCCACGGTTTTGCGATGCGGCGCGGCGACATGCCGATCGGCGAGATCCAGCGGGCATATTCCTCGAAGGCTTCGAGCCAGGACACCTCGCCCTTGCGCACGAGATCGAGTTGCTCAGGATGGCTCAGCAGCGCCCACACCGTGCCGGCGATCGCCTTGCGCGGCTCGTTCTGGCCGCCTGATATCGCGAGTTTTACATTTGCGCGCACGCTCTCCATCGGCATGCCCGCAGCGAGGAGTACGCCGAGGATACTTTGATCGGGATGCTTGCGCATCACGGGCAGAATGTCGTCGATCGCAGCATCGATGCCCGACGTCGCCGCATGACAGCGCGCCTCGACGGCGGGGTCGCCGGTGTAGTTCGCGATGCCTTCGATCATGCCTTGCGACCACGCGTCCATGTCCTGGAAGCCGATATTGGTGAGGCCGGTGATCGACTTCAGGCATTCGCCGGAAAACGGCAGCGCGAAGTCGCGCATGAAATCGATCCGCCCCGGCTCGATTGCGTCAATGATGCGGTCGGCATGGGCCTGGAACAGCGCGGTCCAATGCGCCTTCACCGTCCTCGGCGACACCGTCGGAAACATCGCGCGCCGCTCGACTTGATGCGCCTCGCCGTCCTTGCGCATCATGTTGTGGCCCATCAGCCGGTTCATCAGGCCGGCCGGCTGGTGCGAGGAGAACACGTCGATCTGCTTCTCGGAGATCGAGATGTCGTCCCGGCTCGCCAGCAGCGTCGAGCCGAGTTGCGGCACGAAGGCGATCGGCGCTTCCTTCCGCATCTTCGCGAGCATCGGATAGGGATCGGCCCAGAACGAAGCAGGGTCGATGTCGATGCGCGGCGCGGTGCTCAAGCGTTGCTCCCTTGTAATTTCCTCGATCCCTCAAGTTACCGTTTTCGGAGGCGTCTGTCTGTCCCCAGCGATTGGGACAAGCCGGCAAAGATTCAGCCAAGCATCGGGAAAGAATCGGGCCGCCGTAAGGACGGTCTGTATGGCCTGCGCCTACAGCTTCTCACGGCCGGGATCGAGCCGCCATCCGCGAAGCCCACGCAAAGCATCTACCGATCGCGTCTAAGGGCCAGGGACGGACGCGGCCTTATCAAGCGAAAATCCACGATTTCGCAGAATCGTTTGGATCGTCTTGTCGTGCTGATTCAGCTTTGCGGCGGCAAGCACCTCGGCTGCAAACGCCTTTGGCGCGCTG
This sequence comes from Bradyrhizobium sp. P3_C3, assembly GCF_056402655.1. Lineage (NCBI taxonomy): Bacteria > Pseudomonadati > Pseudomonadota > Alphaproteobacteria > Hyphomicrobiales > Nitrobacteraceae > Bradyrhizobium > Bradyrhizobium sp. P3_C3. Next base: position 13,324 of record NZ_JBFUGY010000056.1, read on the forward strand.
GTCTTGGACGGGTGGTCCAACAAAGACCACCATGCCTTCATAAGAATCGGATCGATCACATCCCCAGTTAGTCGATTGCGCATTTCCCAGAACGCACCGCCCCAAATCTCGCCGGTAGTCCAGGGATCATCTTTCAAAGCCTTTGTCGTCTTGAACTTCAGCCTGTTGTCGAGGCAACGGAGATATGGCTGACCCGGGCGGATGATCTCAGCGGAAATTTCACCTACCCGTGGGTTGTTCAAGAAGCTTGCTGGAAAGTAGTCGGCAAGACCCGACTCGATCCCGGCGAAGTTTCCCGTCCATGGATTGTTGGTTTTGGACGTTAGAGCGTGATGGCTATATTCTCGCAAGGCCACAAAAACATCGCGGGCGATCCTGGAGTCAATTTCGAGCGTGTTGTTTTGGTACCGGGCATACTGCCCGGGCACCGCACCAATCTTGATCTTCGCCTGAACCAAGTCGGGCGGCGAACCAATCTTGTCGAGGTAAGCAATGTATGCCTCGAGTTTTCCCTGTAGCTCGGTTTGAATGTCGGCCGTCAGATCAGTTGTAGCCTCAAAGGCAAATCGTCCCGGCGATGGTAGCGACGGACCTTTGCCCGGCTGCCGACGATCAAGATATTCTCGAAGAGAGATTGCCTGGTCCTTCTCAACGACCAAGCCTGCTCCGAGCAAGAATTCCAAGTTCTTGGCCGCGGCTTCCGTGTCGCCGGTCTTGATCATTTCAAGAATGCGCGTGGACTCCGCCTTGCTTGTCTCAAGCTTTAGCTGGGTCCTCCCGTTGAAAAAGGTGACCAAGAGGTTTCCCAATGCAGCCAGAGCGGCGGCGCAAATCGCGACAAAGAGAGGATTGAACCATTTAGAGCTGACTTGCTCGCCTTCCCGAAGCGAAAGCTCCCGCTCCTTTAGAGCAAGCTCGCGCACCCGCATCTCACGTTCGTCGCGCCATTTTTCCTTGTCGAGTTCAAGCCGAAGGGCCTCAGTACTCGGCTCGTTCTTGGCTGCCTGTGCAAGGCTTTTGGAATTCGCAAGGGCAAGGACAAGCGCCGCGATTGGCAAAGCCGCCACCGCACCGGCTAGTTGCGTGACAAACTCGCGACGTCTCATGTCGGGACTCGCTCCTCTCAGGAGTTGACAATGCGCGCGTAGATCTGTCTGCGAAATGCCTCACATTCCGAGGGCCGTAAGCGAGGCATTTGAAACCTAAGTCTTCCAATTCAAATGCCGGCCTTACCCGTCACCCCTCGATAGGGCGGGGATGATACGATGCTATCCCAAGTCATCGAAGCGATAAACCGCTCGCTTTAGTCGATTCGCGATTCCTCGACGGCGGACATCGGCAAGCGCATGAGCGAACGTTCGTTAAGTGCCCGCAACTGACTTAAACGCGACGACTTGAATTGCCTCCTTGTCCTCGGTTGCAGACCGAGGACCGAGGACTGACTTACCGAGCTTCGGCGATCTTCGGTCCGGATGACAACATCTGCGCGTTAGCCGCCAGGGGCCGCTTCGACGGCGACGCCGGGTCCGGCAGCCGGAAAGCGGCGTCGGCCGGCGCTCCCTGGGAGGGCCTGCGGGCTGCGGTTGCCGGAAGCACGATCACTTTCGCTCCGATCTTCACCCGCTCGTAAAGGTCCGCGACGTCGTCATTGGTCAGCCGGATACAGCCGGACGAAACCTTCTTCCCGATCGTATCGGGATTGTTGGTGCCGTGAATGCGATATTCGGTCTCGCCGAGATACATCGCCCGGGCGCCGAGCGGATTGCCCGGACCGCCCGCCATGAACCGCGGCAGATAAGGCTGACGCGAGACCATTTCCACAGGCGGATGCCAATCCGGCCATTCTGCCTTACGGGCCACAGTCTGCTCACCGGACCATGTGAAACCTTCGCGGCCAACACCGATGCCGTAGCGCATCGCTTGCCTGTCGTTCAGAACGAAATAGAGGAATGTGTTTCCGGTATCGATGATCACGGTGCCCGGCGCCTGACGGCTGGCGTAGTCAACCACCTGCCGGACAAGTGCTCCGGGAACGCCAGCGTCGGCTTTGGGTGGTTCGACCAGAGGCGCCGGGGCCGGGATCGGAGCCGGGACCGGAATCGCAGCCGGAGCTGGCGCTGATGCACGCACTGGAGTCGACACGTAAACCGGAGTTGACGACGCCTGGGCCTGTTGTGCGGACGGTTTTCGTATCGGTTGCACGTCCGCCGGGCTAGACAGCAAGCTATACCCCACGACGGCGACGGCCACGGCGCCAATTGCGACTCTCGCGGCCATGGGTATTGCGAGGGCCTCTGCCTTCTTACGTTTGGCCCGCTTACTCATGTCGTTCCCCAGGTCACCATGCCTGGAAGAGGTACCCGGCAAGATTTAAGAAACTTCGAAGCGATGTCGCTCAGACTGGAACCGTTGGCGATGGTTAACGCCCAACTCTTGTTCGGCGACGTGAAAATTGGGCGTACCGCTTGATATTGAGGTTGCGATGCGGACGACGCGCTTCTCATCGCGGAACGAGTCGGGGTCTGAATCGCCGGGCGGAGCGAACGCGCTCCGCTCCTTCATTGACGGCGGCTTCGGGCCACGAGCGGAAGTCGTTCAGGCGGACTTCCCGCATCTATCCGCCGCCATTCGGCCGTCGTCGCATACCTACAGGCTGTGCGACTCCGCGCGGTCAGTTTTCCGCTTTCTTGGCCTCGTTCAACGCACTAATGATTGCCTTGATGGTGCCTTCCGCAGCCGCGGCATTGTATCCGACATGGTAGCCATGGAAAACGTGGATTGGCTCGTGATCTTCGAAGCTGTGGTTCGCCCCCTTCCACAGCACCGTCTTCACGGGAATCGACCGCTTGCTCTCGGCCATCTGGCCGCAGAGGATGGGGCTGGTCGCCTCGTCCTTCTCTGCTAGGAAGAGATGGACCGGGGCGTAGAACTCGACGTTCTTCATCAAATAACAGGACGGCTGCATCGCGAAGCCGCCCGCGAACATGTGCTCGTGCAGGTCGCCGATCGCCCGGTTCATGATGATCAAGGTCGTGGTCGCACCGTTGCTGCGGCCAAGGACGTAGACCCGCTTGGGATCGGCGATCTTCTGTCCGATGAGCCAGTCCAGCGCCGCATACGCATCGTCAGCCCGGCGCCGCGCCCAAGTCAACTGGCTGGGATCCGAGCAGACGCCGTCGGGTCCCAATCCCCGGCTGCCGAAGCTGTCGAGCAGGAGAACACCATAGCCTGCTCCGACCAATCTGCCGCCGTAGTCACGCCCCCATTTCCTCTCGACCCGGCCGAACCCGTCGCAGCCGTGCAGCATGATCACGAAGGGGATTGGTCCCTTGGCGCCCTGCGGCCGCATAATGTCCGCCGACAGTTCGCCCTCGGCCTTTACCTTACCCTTTTCCTCGACGGTGCCGTCCATGAAGTTTTTCGACCTGCCGTCGATGTATTCGTTGCCGGGAATCCAAGGCAAGGACTGCGCTGAAGTATGCCAAGGTATCTTGACCATCTCAGCACGCGCAGATGAGAACGACAAAACAGCGACTATTGAGAGTATGATTTGCCTCATTGGAAATTGCACCTTTGCCCCCTTGATTCTGGTCAACACCATATCCGACTTGGGAAAGCGTAAGTATCCTTGAAGAGGATTCGCGTCGCGGATGTCGGCCTTGGGTCAAAAGGCGACGATCCCGGAGGGCCGGCTGCGTGTCGGCTTTGCTCTCGGAAGCAGATATCGCGGATCTAGAGTCCCCTTTAGTTCAGGTGGCCCGGCCCTGAGAGCAAGCCCAGCACGATCGAAAACAATTCGTTCTGCGAGGAGATGCCGAGCCGCTCATAGGCGCGCTTGCGGTAGGTCAGGGTCGAATGCAGGCTGATGCCGAGCGCTTGCGAGATCGCCTCGGAGCTGAAGCCGAGCAGGATGCGGCGGCAGACGTCCTGCTCGCGCGGCGTCAGCGCGGAGAGTGGCGCGCGCGTTGCGAACAACGCGGCGAGATTCTGGTCGGGCGTCGCGGTGGCCGCCTGCTGGAAATGACGCGCAACGCTGGCGCCGATCGCAGGCGCAATAACCTGGAGCCTCGCACGCTCGGCGTCGCCAAAGCGGCCCTGGGCCGTAATGCGGTAGAAATTGACATAGAAGCAGGTGTCGCCGACCCAGATCGCTGTCGCATATTTGTCGACGATATCAGAGTCGTTGAAGAAGATCTTGCGGTAGCGCGCGCCATACATGCGCGGCGCGAACGACGGCAGCATGATCGGCGCGCTGCCCTCGCCTTCGAACAGCGCATCACGATTGGGATCGGATTCGTGGAACTGACCGGCATAGGCCGCGCCGAGATCGCTGCCGATCGGGATGTTACCGGCGTCGAGCAGGCAACTCGCCGCGCCGGTGCGCGTCAGCGCGAACACCATGCAATGGCCGACGCCGCCCTGCCGGCGCAACGTGTCGATGAGGACATTCGGGAAATCAGGTCGGCCGATGGCGAGCACCGCCGGCGCGATGTCGTTCGCCGTTGGAGTTGAGGCCATGCCGTGGGGCCGCATTGGTTTCCTCCGCAAAGCTCTTTTGGCGGAAGATATCAGCAGCCGGGTTTGACCGAAAGTCGGAGACGGCGGCTTATGCCGCTTCTGGGTCCCGGCTCTGCGCAGCAGCGTTGCACGCTGCAGCGCGTCCGGGACACGAGAGTCGTGCTGGCCGATGCGGAAAAGGTCTCGTGCCCCGGACGTAGCGCAGCGTGACATAAGCGCGTTTACGCGCGTCTTCGACGCGCTATGGCGCTGCTGAGCCGGGGCCCATGCCGGATGCAGCTCCCCTACCCCGCGGCGGCCTTCGCCGGCGCGACGTTGATCGCGAGCTTGCCGTAGCGATCCGTAAACGCCTCGGTGTCGATCTCCTCCAGCTTGATCTCACCACTCATGACGCCCTGCTTCCACGCCGCCTGGGCCGGATCGTTCTGGAACTCCGGCATCACCTCGCGGCCGAACAGCTCCAGCGATTCGCAGATGTGCTCGTGGCTGTTCTTGCCGGCCTGGTTGAGCAGGATGACCTGGTCGATATGCGACGACTGGAATCGCTTCAGTTTCCTGCGGATGGTCTCGGGCGAGCCGATCAGGCCGCCGCGCAGCGCCGCCTCCTGCGCTTCGGGATTGTCGCGCTTCCACTTGTTGTACTCGTCCCACATGTTGACGGTGTAGGGCGCGGGACGCTGGCGGTTCTGCGAGGCGCCGTAGAAGCGCAGCGCGAACTGGAAGAAGGTGGCGCCGTCGGCGCGCGCACGCGCCTCCTCGTCGGTCTTGGCGCACATGAAGAACGAGACCAGCGCCATGTTCGGGTTGATCTCGTAGTCGGCGAGCTTGTGCAATCGCTTGGTCATCGCGTTGTAATAGGCGTGCACCCAGGCATGCGCGGCATCCGCGCTGACGAACTGGAAGCCCAGCGCGCCAAAGCCGTGGCGGCCGGCGCGCTCAATGGTCGGCAGTTGCGAGCACGCCATCCACAAAGGCGGATGCGGCTTCTGCACCGGCTTCGGCACGACATTGCGCAAGGGAATGTCGAAATACTTGCCGTGGTGCTCGGACCCAGCGTCCTTGAACATCGGGAAGATCGCCTGCACGGCTTCCTCAAAGACCTCCTTCTTGGTCTCCATGTCGCGGCCGAATGGCGTGAGCTCGGTGATGGAGGCGCTCTCCCCCATGCCGAACTCGCAACGGCCGTTGGAGAGCAGGTCGAGCACCGCGACGCGTTCGGCGACGCGCGCCGGATGGTTCGTCGTGAGCTGGAGGATGCCGTGGCCGAGCCGGATGTTTTTCGTGCGCTGGCTGGCCGCCGCGAGGAACGATTCCGGCGAGGGTGAGTGCGAGTACTCTTCGAGGAAGTGATGCTCGACGACCCAGGCGTGGTCGTAGCCGAGCCTATCGGCAAGTTCCATCTGCGAGAGCGCGTTCTGGTAGAGCTTCAGCTCGTCGCCGGCCACCCAGGGCCGTGGCAGCTGCAGCTCATAGAAGATGCCGAACTTCATGACGCCTCTCCCGCTTATTCTTGTTGCGCTCATCTTAGTGAGCGGGGAGGCGCTGTCTACGCGGTCGCAATTCCGCCGCGCGGGAGAACGCGCTTTTCGGCGCGGCGGCCATTCAACACCACGCCGATGAAGGTGAAGCGCACCAGCAGATGATAGCTCGCCAACATCGGGAGAATCGCGACGACGAGAATGATGGCGAACTTGATCGGCCCGGGCCAGTCGAGCTGCGACAGCGCGACCTGCAGCGCCATCACGATCGGCATGTGGATCAGATAGAGCCAGTAGGACGCATCGGCGAGGTAGCGCCGGGTCGGGCTGAAGCCGGACATGAAGCGGAGCGCGAGGCCGAGGACTGCGAAGGTCGAAATCCATATCGCCGGAGCATACAGGATGGCGGAGACGAGCCTGAGCGTGGCGAAGCTGACCGGCAGTTTCGGCGCACCCGGCACGGACATCATCACCCCGACAAGCACGAAACTGATCAGAATGAGGCCGAGCGCCGGCAGAAGATTCCACAGCCAGCGTCGCTCCAGGATCCGCAGTAGATCGGTCTGCCGATGCAGCAACCAACCGAAGCCGAAGGCGGTGCCGAAGCCGACCCACGCCTGGAGGTTCGTGACGAGCGATTGATCCGGCGTCCTCACGCCCATCACATTGATCCATCTTTGATCGAGGCAGAAAGCGATGCCGATCGGGATCGCCAGAACCAGGGGCGCCAGCGGATTTCGCATAATCTGCGCAAAGAGGCGGTCGACGACCCTGCGCAGCTTGCCGGACACATCAAGCCGGACGACCACGCCGCGCAGCAGGAGCATGGCGACATAGAGCTCGAGCAATACGTAGAGAAACCAGAGATGGGTCAGAGGGAAATTCGGCAGCACCGGCGGCCAGCGAGGTGCGCCGGGGATCGGACCGCCATTCGGAAAGCCCGCGGCCCAGATGACCACCAGAACCATCGGCGTAAACACGATCGGCCAGCCGATCACGAGCGGCAGTCCGATCCTCTGCAACCTGTCCCTGACAAAGCCCCGGATTCCCCGGCGATGGAAACTCATTCGGGCGAAGAAACCCGCCATCAGGAAGAAGGTCGTCATCCGGAAGACGTGGATGGCGAAGAACAGCAGGCCCAGGGCCAGGCTTTGATGGGTGTCCTGGATGATCCAGATCCTGGTCGGGGCCGGCACGAACGACAAGGTCGCGTGCAGGACGATGCCGAGCAGCAGGGCAAAGCCCCTGACCGCATCGAGCGCGTGCAGCCGTTCCGATGCGGGGGCGATGGCGGTCGATCGGGACATGGACGGACTCGGCTTGCTGGTGAAAGGCTTGTTTCCGGCAATCTGCCCGATCATGTCAGGGTTCTCTTGCCCAATCCTATAATCGGCTAGCCGATTTCTCGGGGCAGCTGGCCGATTTCGAAATAGCGGTCGGCATCCGGCGCCGTTTGCGGCCGGCTCAGCGCCTCGCGCCGGAATTCGGTTGGCGTCATGCCGGTCTCGGCCTTGAAGGCGCGATTGAAAGGCCCGATCGACAGGAAGCCTGCATCCATGGCGATGGTCAGCACCGGCACCTCCCGTTGCGTCACATCGGACAGCGCCAGCTTGGCATCCTCGATGCGATAGTGATTGAGGAACGCGTTGAAGTTGCGATAACCCAGCCCTTCGTTGATGGCCTGGCGAAGTCGGTGCTCGGGAACATCGAGCCGCGCCGCGAGCGCGCCGATCGCAAGACCTTCCTGCCGGTAGATTCGCTCCACGGTCATCAGATGGTCGAGGCGCCGCAGCAGAACGGGGTCGGCCGTGCCCCGCCCTGTGGGTGCACGATCGGTCACCGGTCGCCCGGCCGTGTCGCCGGGTCCGATCGCCGCCGCGGCATCATTGACGGTGACAATCGCCCGCAGGTCCAAAACGCCGAGGCCGGCGAGCATCGCCAATACGAACAGGCTGATCGCGGTCGGAAGACTGCTGGGCTCGCCGGGAACCGCGACGGGGACCGCGGCGACGCCCGCTCCGGCCACGACCCCGATGAACACGACATTGATCGCGAGCACAGCCAGCCGCAGCCGGCGCCGCCGCGCGACCAGATCGACACGCCAGGTCTTGACCGTCTGGACCGCAGCCGCGAGCGCCAGCAGCACGGCCACGGCCGACAGGACCTTGCTGCCGCCCCTGGCCAAATTGGGCCAGGTCGTCCAGCCGAGCGACACCGCAAATCCGACGGCCAAGATGGTCAGCCACAGGACGCCATGCCGCCGCCGGAGCACGAAATCGTCGTCGAACGACGCGCGCGCCCACAACCAGAAGACGGCGGGCAGCGAGGACAGGATCGGCAACGTCCACCACAATGACGATTTGGGAAAGACCGGCGCGGTGACGATCGCATAGAACGCACCGCCGGCGGCCATGGCCGTGCCCAGCAAGGCCAGCTGATTGGTGGCACGACGCTGCAGCACCATGAGAACGATCATCAGGAACACGCCGCTCGCCGCGCCGCGAAGCCCGAGATCGATGGCCGAGAGCCCCATCGCGTTCACAATCCGCGTTTCCCCGTTCGAGATCAGACTCTCGCACCGCCCTTGCGCGGGCACAATCCAAAATTGCGGCGGTGGTCCCGGCCCGCCAATCTCCCCGCGGTGACCGACGAGATCGCGAAGCAAATCACGTTTAACAAATTCAGGACGTTGCCCGGTTCAGAGCGGCAACAGCCAGGGCACGAGCAAGGTGCAGACGATCAAGACGACCCGGGAAAACGGTATGCCGATGCGCACAAAGTCACCGAACGTGTAATGTCCGGGGGCGACCACCAACGTGTTAACCGGCGACGACACAGGCGTCATGAAAGCAGTCGAAGCAGCCAGGCCCACCGTCATTGCAAACGGATACGGCGAGGCATGCATTTCCTTCGCGACAGCGATAGCGACGGGGGCCATCAATACTGCCGTCGCGGTATTCGAGATAAACATCCCAAGCAGCGCCGTCATGGCAAAGAGCGTGGCGAGCATGACGTGACGGCCGGCACCGCTGGTGATGGCTCTTAGCCCATCAGCCGCAAGTTCAACCCCGCCGGTTCTCTCCAGGGCGACTGAAAACGGCAACATTCCAACAATGAGGACAATGGTCTTCTAGTCGACCGAACGCGCTGGTAATGTCGATACAGCCCAGTGCGCCCATCAGCATGCATCCGATCAGGGCGGCCTGCACATTCGGGATCAGGCCGCTGACCATCAAACCAACGACGGGCGCCAGGCAAATCACCGCCTGCGGCGCCTTGCCCGGCACCTGGAGAACCTGCTTGGACTCGGCGGGGCAGGCTGATGGTGACCAAATCTGCGGCTGCGTTCCACGGCCACAATGCTTGCTCCGGCCGAGCCGCGAAGGTCCAGGGCTTCAATGGTCATGCCGGCGAGCGACGATTGTTCCGTCACGCGCAGCCGTTATTCGCGGTCCGCGAGTTTGTACTCATCGATCCAGACCGAGAGGTTCGGGTTGCAGGCGTTAGCACAATGTTCGGATCGCTGAAACCTGCCAATGCTTCGCTTATGGTGAGGACACCGGTGAAGGGGAGCGCAAGGAGCATGATCAGTGCGACCACATCCAGGCGCGGCCTGTTGATCGCGAACATCAGGATCGCAGCCCCGAGAAGGACCAAGACAATCGTCGGATCAAACATGGATGCCTGCCATGGAAGTCGCCGACTTCAATTCAAAAGATGATGACAAGACGGGCGAGGGATCAAGGACACACCGACTGGCCGCCAACCCGCGCTTGCCGTGATCGACCGTGGACTACGATCATGGCGATGCTGGTATTGATATGACTTGCACCGAGACGTTCATCCGGCTGAATGCATCCGCCGGACCATCCCACGTCCCGGAAAGCGGAGAGGCCCTTTCCTGTTCGCGCGTCACGGCGACGGGTATGTGTTCACTGCCGACGATCTTGTTGTTGGTGGGATCATAGCCGCGCCACCCGGCTCCGGGGATATAGATCTCGGTCCAGGCGTGCGTGGCGCCGTGTTGTCCCTCGGCCATCTGGATGTAGCCGGTGACAAAGCGCGCACCAAATCCCCAGTAGCGGGCAGCTTCCATCATGAACACCGCATAGTCGCGACAGGTCCCGCTGCCGAGCCGCAGCGTTTCGTTGGGTGATTGAACCCCGAGAGCCTCGCGGGAAACGTATTTGAACGATCGGTAGATGTGAGTATTCAAATTGTTCAGAAGGTCCAGCGTGCCGATCAACTGACCGGGTTTGTAGAGATCGCGCAACCATTCGAGCAGGGCGGTGGCGTCGTAGAGATAGCTCGGGAGACGATACACCGTCAGCTCAAGCTGCTCCTCCGGGGGATATTGGAAGGGAAATGAACTGGCGAATGGCGCAATCCGCCATTCAATGGGGTCGTCGTGGTAAAGGTCGACGTCGACCTCGCTTGCGATCCTGAGCGTGTCGGATAATTCCAAAAAGGTCACGACTGCGATGGCATTGTCGTAATTGTCGCGCAACCAGCGAACTTCGGCGTTCGGCTCGATATCGATCGACCCTCTCACGATGTGGACGTCATGTCCCTCGCGAGGCCGCATCATGGCTCGATGAGTGCCGAAGGTGACCGGCTGATTGTAAAAATATTCGGTCTTATGAATGATTCGGATTCGCCTCATATGTAGCTCCCGCCACGTAGCAGCGATGGATGTTGCGGCGCCCGCTACCACTGGTAGTAGGTCGCGGGCATTTCCGAGGCAAGAGAAGATGTATGCGGCCTGACCCCCGAGCCGCAAAGCATCTTCGCTTTTGGGTAACGATCGTTGCCGCTTGCTTCTCTCGCGCGCACGGAGCGCCGCGGCTCGGTCCGTTGGCCGCGCCGCGACATCCGGTCAAGTCGACGGGTTGATCCAGATCAACGCGGCAGCGGCCCTGCTGCATCTAAAGTGCAATAAGGCAACGGCCCGGATGCCGTCCCGATTCCAGCACCATTTCAGAGAGACCGAATATGTCGGCCCCTGACGACACGACTTCGCGCGTGCGCCGTAAGCGCATGGAGATTTTCGCTTTCCTGTTCCTGACCGCGGTCGTGATGCCCGTCCTCGCGGTCGGAACGGTCGGCTCATACGGGCTCGGCGTCTGGATCTACCAGATGTTCGCCGGCCCTCCCGGCCCGCCACCCTCCCCGCATTGATCCCGAACAGCGAAAGACAGGCATCATGGCCCAATCCACACTCAACCGCCGCGCATTGATCACCGGCCGGGTGCTCACCGCCGACCGCGTCGTCGCGCCGCCAAGTTGCGAGATCGCCAGCATCATCGTGCAGGCGCGCCCCGAGCGCCTGGACGAACTGGAAGCCGAGATCGCAGCACTTCCCGGCTGCGAAATTCACGGCCGAGACCCGCGCGGAAAACTCGTCGTCGTGACCGAAGCGCCGGATGCCGGCAGCCTCGGCACCCTGCTCAACACCATCCAGTCGCTGCCCAACGTCTATTCCGCGGCGCTGGTCTTCCACGCCATCGAAACCGCCTAACGGCCGGGAGAGCCATCATGACATCGCCAAAGCTCGACCGCCGCCAGATGCTGAAGCTCGAGGCCGCCGCGATTGCGGCTGCCGCAGCGGGCATGCCGGCACCGGCGCTCGCCGCCAATCTCGTTTCCGAGCGCGACAACAGCGAATTGAAATGGGACAAGGCCGCCTGCCGCTTCTGCGGCACCGGCTGCTCCGTGATGGTCGCGACCAAGGACAACCGCGTCGTCGCCACCCATGGCGACATCAAGGCCGAGGTCAATCGCGGCCTCAATTGCGTCAAGGGCTACTTCCTTTCCAAGATCATGTACGGCCACGACCGGCTGACGCAGCCGATGCTGCGCAAGACAGGCGGCAAGTACGACAAGAACGGCGAGTTCACACCAATCAGCTGGACCGAAGCCTTCGACATCATGGAGGTGAAGTGGAAGGAAACGCTGAAGAAGCGCGGGCCGAACGGTCTCGCCATGTTCGGCTCCGGCCAGTGGACGATCTGGGAAGGTTACGCCGCCTCGAAGCTCTACAAGGCCGGCTTCCGCACCAACAACATCGACCCCAATGCGCGGCACTGCATGGCCTCCGCCGTCGCCGGAATGATGCGCACCTTCGGCATCGACGAGCCGGCCGGCTGCTATGACGACATCGAGGCCACCGACGCCTTCGTGCTGTGGGGCTCCAACATGGCGGAGATGCATCCCATTCTGTGGACGCGCCTCGCCGACCGCCGGCTGTCCGCGCCGCATGTCCGTGTCGCCGTGCTCTCGACCTTCGAGCACCGCTCGTTCGACCTCGCCGACATCGGCATGGTGTTCAAGCCGCAGACCGACCTCTACATCCTCAACGCCATCGCCAACCACATCATCAAGACCGGACGCGTCAACAAGGATTTCGTCGCTGCGCATACGATCTTCCGGCGCGGCCAGACCGACATTGGCTATGGATTGCGGCCCGAGCATCCGCTCCAGAAAAAAGCGACCGGCGCGGCGAAAGCCAACGACTCCACCGACATGAGCTACGACGAATTCGTAAAATTCGTCTCGGACTACACGCTGGAGAAGGCGACCGAGATGTCCGGCGTGCCGATGAACCGGCTCGAAGCGCTCGCCGAGCTCTATGCGGATCCGAAGACAAAAGTGGTCTCGTTCTGGACCATGGGCTTCAACCAGCACACCCGCGGCGTCTGGTGCAACAACCTCGTCTACAACATTCACCTGCTGACCGGAAAAATCTCCTCGCCCGGCAACAGCCCGTTCTCGCTGACCGGCCAGCCTTCGGCCTGCGGCACCGCGCGCGAGGTCGGCACCTTCTCGCACCGCCTGCCGGCCGACATGGTCGTCACCAACAAGGAGCATCGCGACAAGGCCGAGCATCTCTGGCTGCTGCCGGAAGGCACCATTCCCGACAAGAACGGCGCCCACGCCGTGCTGCAGAGCCGGATGCTGAAGGACGGCCTGATCAACGCCTATTGGGTGCAGGTCAACAACAACCTCCAGGCCGGTCCCAACGTCAACGAGGAGACTTATCCGGGCTTCCGCAACCCCGACAATTTCATCGTGGTCTCGGACGCCTATCCGTCGGTGACGGCGCTGGCCGCCGATCTGATCCTGCCGACCGCGATGTGGGTGGAGAAGGAAGGCGCCTACGGCAATGCCGAGCGGCGCACGCAGTTCTGGCACCAGCTCGTCAACGCGCCCGGCGAGGCCAAGTCCGATCTCTGGCAGCTCATGGAGTTCTCCAAGCGCTTCAAGATCGAGGAAGTCTGGCCGGAGGAGCTGATCGCCAAGAAGCCGGAGGTTCGCGGCAAGACGCTGTTCGACGTGCTCTACAAGAATGGCCAGGTCGACAAGTTTCCGACCTCGGAGATCGAGGAAGGCTACGCCAACACGGAATCCAAGGCGTTCGGCTTCTACGTGCAGAAGGGGCTCTTTGAAGAGTACGCCTCGTTCGGCCGCGGCCACGGTCACGACCTCGCGCCGTTCGAGGCCTATCACCGCGAGCGCGGCCTGCGCTGGCCCGTCGTCAACGGCCAGGAAACCAAATGGCGTTTCCGCGAGGGCAGCGATCCCTACGTCAAGCCGGGCACCGACGTGCAGTTCTACGGCTATCCCGACGGCAGGGCGCGCATCTTCGCCCTGCCCTACGAGCCGCCGGCGGAATCGCCCGACAGCGAATATCCGTTCTGGCTCTCGACCGGCCGCGTGCTGGAGCACTGGCATTCCGGCACCATGACGCGCCGCGTGCCCGAGCTCTACAAGGCGTTCCCCGAGGCCGTCTGCTTCATGCATCCCGACGATGCGTCGGAAGCAAAACTCCGGCGCGGCGACGAGGTGAAGGTGGAATCCCGCCGCGGTTTCATCCGCGCCCGCGTCGAGACGCGCGGCCGCGACCGGCCGCCACGTGGCCTCGTGTTCGTGCCGTGGTTCGACGAATCCAAGATGATCAACAAGGTGACGCTGGACGCCACCGATCCGATCTCGCTGCAGACCGACTACAAGAAATGCGCCGTGCGCATCGAGCGGGTGAACCTGTCATGATGAAACGATTTGGCATAGCCCTGCTCGCGGTCGCGATCGCCGCGGGCGCGAGCTCTCTCACCGCACAGACGGTGACGTCAGGCCTGCGCGGACCGGCCCCGCTCAATGACGAGGGCGCGGCGCCGCCGATGCTGCCGAACCGCAATACGTCCGAGAGAGAGGTGCGCAACTACCCGGAGCAGCCGCCGGTGATCCCGCACACGATCGACGGTTATCAGATCGACCTCAACGGCAACAAATGCCTGTCCTGCCATGCGCGGGCACGCATCGCGGAATCGCAGGCGCCGATGGTCTCGATCACGCATTTCATGGACCGCGACGGCCAGTTCCTGGCCTCGATCTCGCCGCGGCGCTTCTTCTGCACGGAATGCCACGTGCCGCAGAACACCGCGACGCCGCCGGTGAGCAACGATTTCATCGACATCGACACGCTGCTCTCGCGCGCCAGCCCCGGTGGCCGCCGATGACGACGGCCGCTGACGAGCCCAAGGGAAACGTGGAAGCCAAGCGCAGCTTTATGCTGCGCTGCTGGGACTTCGCGCGCGAGCTCTGGCAGGTGCTGATCCGGCCGAGCTCGGTGTTCGGGCTCGGCGTGCTGGTGCTCGCGGGCTTTGCGGCCGGCGTGATCTTCTGGGGCGGCTTCAACACCGCGCTGGAATTGACCAACACCGAAAAGTTCTGCACCGGCTGCCACGAGATGCGCGAAAACGTCTTCGCCGAGCTGAAGTCGACCATCCACTTCACCAATCGCTCCGGCGTGCGCGCGACCTGCCCGGACTGCCACGTGCCGCACAATTGGACCGACAAGATCGCGCGCAAGATGCAGGCCTCCAAGGAGGTCTGGGGCAAGATCTTCGGCACCATCGACACCCGCGAGAAATTCCTCGACCACCGCCTCGAGCTCGCCGCGCATGAATGGGCGCGTTTCAAGGCCAACGATTCCCTGGAATGCCGCAACTGCCACAGCGCCGATTCCATGGACATCACCAAACAGTCGCCGCGGGCCTCGGTGGCGCACCAGCGCTTCCTGTTCACCAAGGAAAAGACCTGCATCGACTGCCACAAGGGCATCGCCCACCACCTGCCCGACATGCGCGGCGTTCCCGGCTGGCAATAGGGGCGGCTGGGCCGCTTGAACCCTTGGGCCGAATGGTTAGTTTCGAGGGATGGCGAATCGCCTCGATTCTGCCCTTCCTCAAGACAGACATGGCCACTTTCACCCCGCATCAGGATGCCGCGCTAAAAGCCGTTGGCGACTGGCTCAAGGCAAAACCCGGCCGCAACGGCACGCCGCCGGTGTTCCGCCTATTTGGCTTTGCCGGCACCGGCAAGACCACGCTGGCGCGGCACATCGCCGAAGGCGTCGACGGCGAGGTGAAGTTCGCCGCCTTCACCGGCAAGGCGGCGCTGGTCATGCGCAACAAGGGTTGCGACGAGGCCTCCACCATCCACTCGCTGATCTACCGCGCCCGCGAATCCGGCGAGGAGCAGCCGAGTTTCGAGCTGTGGGACGACGCGCCGGCCTCCAAGGCCAAGCTGATCGTGATCGACGAATGCTCGATGGTCGACGCCGAATTGGGCCGCGACCTGATGTCGTTCGATTGCCCGCTGCTGGTGCTGGGCGACCCCGCCCAGCTGCCGCCAATCCAGGGCGGCGGCTTCTTCACCAACACCGAGCCGGACGCGATGCTGACCGAAGTGCATCGCCAGGCCCAGGACGACCCGATCGTGCGGATGTCGATGGACGTCCGCGAGGGCCGCGAGCTCGATATCGGCCGTTACGGCGAGAGCGAGGTGGTGTCGCGCAAGGAGCTCGACCCCGACCGCGTCATGGGCGCCGACCAGGTGCTGGTCGGCCGCAACAACACGCGCCGCGCCTACAACATGCGGGTGCGCCAGCGCCAGAACATCGAGGATGTCTTCCCGGTCGCCGGCGACAAGCTGGTGTGCCTGCGCAACAACCGCAAGAAGGGCCTGTTCAACGGCGGCCTGTGGCGCGTGAAATCACGCAACACCTCGCGCTCGAAATCGCGCATCCTCAGCATGCGGCTGTCGCCGGATGAAGACTTCGGTCACAAGGTGACAAAAGTCTCGGTGCGCGCCGATTGCTTCGAGGGCGGCGTCGAGGCGATCGCCTGGGAGCAGCGCAAGCCGTATGACGAGTTCGACTACGGCTATGTGCTGACCGTGCACAAATCGCAGGGCTCGCAATGGGACGACGTCGTGCTGTTCGACGAGAGCTTTGCGTTCCAGGATAGCCGGGCGCGGTGGCTGTATACGGGGATTACGCGTGCGGCGAAGCGGTTGAGTATCGTCGTGTGACGCTGCCGTAGGGTGGGCAAAGGCGCAACGCACCGTGCCCACCGTCTCTCCACACATTCAATAAAATGGTGGGCACGCTTCCGCCTTCGCTCTTCGAGCTACGGCGGACAAGTCGCTTTGCCCACCCTACGGCACTGTTGTAGCCCGGATGGAGCGAAGCGTAATCCGGGGGTCGGGTCCGCACTCGCGATTCCCGGATTTCGCTGCGCTCCATCCGGGCTACGGTCTCTGCAACCCTCACTTCCCCGCCACGAAATAAAAATCCTCGCGTCCCGGCGGCGAGCCGTATGAAAACGGCTGCTGCTCGTGCTTGGTGGCGGACCAGACGTCGTCGCGGACGATGTCGAACAGTTTCCGGATCTCGACCTTCGGCACCTTGATCTCGCGGGCGAGCGCGGTGGCGAAGGGGCTGTCGGCGCCGCCATCGCCGTCCAGCGCGGTCTCGCCGTGCTTGGCGGCGTAGACCACCATGAAGCCGGCGCCGGGCTCGATGTTGGAAAAGCCCTTGTCCACCAGCTTGAGCGACAGCGTGCGCTGCATGGCCGGCGCAAAGGGATTGTCGCGGCAGGCATCCAGCATCACCAGACGCACTTTTCTCGCAGCGCCGACCGCGGCGATCACCTGCTCCAGCGCAACCGCCTGGGTCTCGGCGTCCCTGTCGGCGGCAAGCTTGGCGTCAACAGGGACGAGATAGTTGACGCCGCCGATCTCGAAACCGTGGCCGGCGTAATAGACCACCGCCCAATCCGCATTCTCCGCTTCGGTGGCAAACGTCTGCAGCGCTTCGAAGAACTTGTCGCGGGAGAGGTCGCTGACGGAGATCACGGTCTGGAAGCCGACATCGCGCAGCACGTTTGCAATCATTTTCGCGTCGCGCGGCGGATTGGGCAGGGCGTGGACGTTCTTGTAGGCGCCGTTGCCGATCACGAGCGCCACGCGGCGCCCGGTGGACCCGGCCGGCGCCTGCGGCGTCAGTGCGGCCAGGCGCTCCTGCGCGATGGCGCGGGCGCGCGCGACGTCGGGCTCGTCGAACCTCGTCAGCGAATAGGCCGCCGCGCGGTAGTCGGCGCGGGCCTGGGCGAGATCCTTCCTGCGCTCGTAGATCTGGCCGCGGCCGGAATGAGCGCGCACACTGTTCGGATTGAGCTGGATGACCGTGTTGTAGTCCTTCAGCGCGGCGTCGAGGTCGCCCTTCATCACGTTGACCTCGGCGCGATTGTTGATCGCGAAGGTATTCCTGGGCTGCTTCTGGATCAGGCCGTCGCAGTCGGCGAACGCCTGGTCGTACTTGCCCATCATGCCGTAGGTGATGCAGCGGTTGCCGGCGATCTGCGGCGCGGCCGGGTCGATCTTCTCGGCTGCCGCGAAGTCGGCAATCGCGCCGTCGAAATCCTTGTTCAGCGTGCGCATGCGGGCACGATTGGTCCAGCCGAGCAGGAACGTCGGCGTGTATTTGATCGACAGATTGAAGTCGTCGAGCGCGCTTTGCAGCGCGCCCCGGCGCAGATGGATGGTGCCGCGATTGTTGTAGGCATAGCCGAAATTCGCGCGCTTCTGGATGGCAAGATTGTAGTCGGCCATGGCGAGATCGTCCTCGCCCTTGCGCTCGTGGGAGAGCCCGCGCAGGTTGATGGCGCCGACATTGTCCGGATCGAGATCGATGGCGGACGACAGCGCCTCGATGGCGCGGTCATAGTCGCGCTTGTTGATCAGCGCATTGCCACGCACGACGAGTGCGAGCGACTTGTCCTTGCCGCCGAGCTTATCGGCCTTCAACAGATTGTCGCAGGCCGTCGCGCGGACCTGGGCCTCCGCCTGGCGGTCGCGACAGGTGGCGAGGTCCTCGCCGGCTTGCGGCTCGGCCGCGGCGATCGCGGCATTTGAGATCAGGATGGCGAGGGTCAGGGGAATGACACGCAGCATGTTGTCAGGTCAGCTCCAGCCACCACATGATTGAGTCGAGCGCGATCGCGCGCGTTCATCTAGCCCGGAGTTCCCGGCCTCGCCAAGCCGCGCCGCCTGAGGCTATTTTTCACAGACTCGTGTCCGTTTCCCCGTAACAATCGCCGTCTGCGCCCGTATCTCAGATGTCCGAAAACGCGGCCAAACAGGCTGTTCGCCCGTCCCCGGCCGCCCTACACTGTCAGACCTTCCGAAGAGGATCGCCATGCGCCGCACCGCCCTCGCCTCGCTGCTCGCCGCCACCACCGCACTGACGCTGGCCTTCGCCGTGCCGTCCAGGGCCGCGGAGGATGCCGTCGTGATCCCCGCGCCCACCGTGGATGCGGCGTCCGCAACCGGGATCCAGACCGCCGTCATCGCCGGCGGCTGCTTCTGGGGCGTCCAGGGCGTCTTCCAGCACACCGCCGGCGTCGTCAACGCAGTCTCCGGCTATGCCGGCGGCACCAAGGCGACGGCCGATTACCAGACGGTCTCGAGCGGCCGGACCGGCCATGCCGAGTCGGTCGAGATCAAGTTCGACCCGAAGAAGATCTCCTACGGCAAGATCCTCCAGATCTACTTCTCGGTGGCGCACGATCCGACCCAGCTCAACCGCCAGGGCCCCGACACCGGCACGCAATATCGCTCGGCGATCTTCACCACCTCCGACGAGCAGAAGAAGGTGGCGGATGCCTATATCGCCCAGCTCAACGGCGCCAAGGTATTCAGCAAGCCGATCGTGACCAAGGTCGGCGCGCTGGAAGCGTTCTACCCGGCGGAGGCCTATCACCAGGACTATCTGACGCTGCACCCGAACCAGCCCTACATCGCCTACAACGACATTCCGAAGGTCGAGAACCTGAAAAAGCTGTTCGCGGATAACTACATTGAAAAGCCGACGCTGGTGAGCGCCAGCAAGGCCACCAACTGATCGCAAGATCACCGAAAACAAGTTCACCAAACAAACGGGAGACCCATGCCCGACACCAAGACGAAAACCACCGACGACAAGGTCATCAAGAGCGAAGAGCAGTGGCGGCGCGAATTGTCGCCGATGCAGTACGCGGTGCTGCGCGAGAAGGCGACCGAGCGTCCCTTCTCCGGCGAATATGAGCACGACCACCGCGCCGGCACCTATGTCTGCGCCGGCTGCGGCAATGTGCTGTTCGAGTCCGATGCCAAGTTCGATTCCGGCTGCGGGTGGCCGAGCTTCACCCAGCCCGCGGTCGATAGCCATGTCGACGAGGAGCACGATGCCAGCCACGGCATGGTCCGCACCGAGGTGCTGTGCTCCAAGTGCAGCGGCCATCTCGGCCACGTCTTCCCCGACGGCCCCGGCCCGACCGGCCTGCGCTACTGCATCAACTCGGCCGCGCTGAAGCTCGAGCCCAAATAACATTGCGCGCCGCCCGGTTCCGTCATGGAACCCGGCGGCGCGATGTGCTTTTCTCTTCTGGCGGTGCGGCCGATGCACGCAATCCGGCAGCCGCCAGGGAGGATGCCATGACGCTTGGGACCATCCTGATCATCCTGGTGATCATCTATCTGCTGGGCGGCATGTCCGGCCGGTTCGGTGGTTACGGCTATGGCATGGGCCATTCCGGCATGGGGATCGGCGGCGTCGTGCTGGTGGTCCTGGTCGTGCTGCTGCTGCTTGGCAAACTGTAAACCATCTAACATATTGAAATTATTTGGTTTACGGCGCTCGCGGAGCTGCCATGCGCGGATTCATCATCTCCCATCGCGGGGGTCGCATTTCTGTCAAAACAGCCTATATTAGAGGGCGAAAATGACATGTGCGGCGGGCCCACTCGATGGTGGCCCCTGCCTTTCAAAACCCCACGCGCTTAAAGCCCCAGACAAGATCACGAGGTCTTTGACCATGCGTCCACTGCGTCCGTTCAACTTCAACACTTCTGCCGAGCTCTTCCCCGCCGCGATCCGCAAGAAGAAGCGTGCAGGCTTCACCTATCGCCGGTTCGGCACCGCGGCCGAAGCCGTGCAGTTCGCGATGGAGCAGTTGCCGACGGATTCGCTGAACGGCGCCTATCTCCAGGTCGAGGAAGCGCGCTTCGACCAGAACGGCATCCGCTCGCTCTATGAGAGCGAAGCCTTCCCGCTGCCCCGCCGTCCCCGGCCGGCGCCGGCCCCCGAGACCGACGCCGACGCGGCGTAAGTTTTCGCTAAGCCCGATATGCGCTGAAAGCGCGATGGCCGAAAGGCCGTCGCGCTTTTTGCGTTTGGAGGCTCTGTCTTCTCTCTCTTCCCGCAAGCGGGGAGAGGCGAAGAAAGAAGCGCCACGCTAAATCCGTGGCTGCTTGTCGAGCCAGCGGCGCAGCAGGCGGACATTGCGCATGTTGGCGCGGAACATGACGTCGAAGGCATCGCCCGCGAACGGCACCATGCCGACCACGCCGTCGACCGCGACATTGCCGAGCATGCGCGCGGTGAGATACCACGGCGCGCCCAGCGCGCGGGCCTCTCGCACCAGCCACAGCGAGACCGCGGTGGTGATGATGTCGCCGACGATCGGGATCAGCCCGATCAGGCCGTCGATGCCATAGCGGATATTCGTGCCCGGCAGGATGAAGGCGACATCAAGCAGCTTTGCGATGGCCTCGATCCGCGCCACCCGCTGCTCCCGCGTCAGATTGCCGAACGGGTTTCCCTGGCCGAACTCGAAGCGAAACTCGCGAAACCCCTGCTCCAGTGTTTCGGGACGGATCTCGTGGCCGTCCTGGTCGATGATCGGCCCGCGCGCTTCGGTGTCCGAAAAACTCCCGCGCGCGCGGGACCCGGAACGGGGTCTGTGCGGAGCAAGAATGTCGTCATCGGACATGGTCATGGCCTTTGGAGAACGCACTGGTGTGGCGGAAGTTGCCGCGCCGCGCCCGAACGTCGCGCGTTCAGGTCTAAGCCGCAGCCGGCTGCGGCTCCTCGACATATCTATGCACGAGCCAGGATGAAAGCACCGCCGGCACGAATCCGACGAGGCCGTACAGGATGAATTGCACCGTGCCCGAATCCGGCCCGCGCGAGCTGTAGGTCAGCGACGCCAGCACGAAGGCGAACAGGCCGACCAGGATCATCCGCAGCACCGGGCCGATCCGGCGGACATGGATCAGGATGTCGTCGACCGCACCGATCATCAGCGAGGGCAGGAAGCCGAACAGATAGCTGTATTGCAGCGATTTGAAGAACACCGCGAAAAGCTTTCCGACCTCGCCGAGATTGGTCTGGGCCCAATAACCGGACTGATAGGTCGTTGTCAGCAGCAGCAGGAACCCGCCGACGAACGGACCGACCAGCGCAAACACCAGATAGCGTTTCATCAAGTATCCTCATCCTTCGCCGCTGTTATAGCAGCGACGCGGGAACCTTGAATAGCGGGGCGCCGGCCCGTCCTGACGGGAACAAGCGGCAAGGCGACGAGTTCAGACAGGACTGAAATTCATACCTGCAGTCAGATTGGAGTTTGTCGATGTCCCG
Source organism: Bradyrhizobium sp. P3_C3 (assembly GCF_056402655.1). Taxonomy (NCBI): domain Bacteria; kingdom Pseudomonadati; phylum Pseudomonadota; class Alphaproteobacteria; order Hyphomicrobiales; family Nitrobacteraceae; genus Bradyrhizobium; species Bradyrhizobium sp. P3_C3. Next base: position 35,121 of record NZ_JBFUGY010000056.1, read on the forward strand.
GAAATCCGTCCTTATGGCGACGCTCGCCCTGACAGCCCTGAGCGGCATGTCGATCACGCCTGCTCTCGCGCAGGGCCACATGGGTACGCCGCAGGAGCAGAACGCCTGCTCGCGTGACGCCTCGCGGTTCTGCCGGAAGGACCTCGGCAATGACGGCGCTGTGCAGGCGTGCCTGCAGGCCAACCGGGCCAAGCTGTCGAAGTCCTGCAGCAAGGTGTTTCAGAGCCACGGCATGTAAGGCCGGGAACGATCCCCGGCGCACGGAGAGTGAAGCCATGTTGCGCGAGGAACAGCTCTCGATCCTGCGGGACATCAGCCAGTCGGTCGCCTTTGCCGACGACCGACACGGCAAGATCGGCGAGCTGATCGCCGACGGCTATGTGATGAAGGACGGCGATCTGTTCGAGCTCACAGCGAAAGGCGTCACGGCCGTCGAGGAACACCCTGCAGGCGCGAGCGATGCGGAAGAAGCGAACGCGTCGTCCGATCGGTTGATCTGATCTCGCGCCGCATGCTGCGTGACGGACACGCAACAACTGCGAATTCATTCGAGCGGACCATTGCAGCCGTGTGACAATCGCGCATACTCGAATCGGGCGGCGCAGCACTTTTCGATTCGAACACCACGAGAGATCGAGCGACCACATGCGGGACCAAAGTTCCCGGCGTGAAGGCTGTGACATGCGGCAGATCAAGCCGCGTGCGGCGCCCCAAAACCAAGTGGTTCAAACCACGGAACTCGGGGACGCATTCGTCATGACACGCTACACGACCATCGTTTCGCTCTTCGCTTTCGCAACCACCGCCATCGTACTCCAGACATCGCCCGGCCTCGCCTTCTCGTCCGAAGCACAGCAGATGTGCACAGGTGATGCGATGCGGCTGTGCTCCAGTGAGATTCCCGACATCTCGCGCGTCAGGGCCTGCATGGTGCAGAAGAAGGCGCAGGTCAGCCCCGGCTGCCGCGCCGTGATGGACCGCGAGCACACGGCCGCGCGCAAGCGGGAGGCCGCGGCGCAATAGGCCGGTTCAATCCCGATCGGATCGCTTGAGAGTTCGATTCACCTCTCTCGTCTGGACAGGTGAAGATCGGTCACGCGCCGGCCCTAGAGCCTTTCCCGTTCCGATGGAATCGGAACGGGGCTCTAGATTCTTGTTTTGACGCGTTTTCTTGACGCGAACCGGTATCCACTTCGCTCGAAAACGCTCTAGTCGCCCCACTGCGCGAACGCATCGTTGAAGGCGCGCTCGCCGGGTGCGCCCTTCTCGATGGCGATGATGGCGCGGCGCTGGTTGGCGTAGACCAGCGGCACGTCGAACCATGAGCGCTCTTTCAGGAGCTGGACGTTACGGGCGCGGTCGGCGTCGACATTGGAGAGGCCGACCAGGAAGAAGCCGTCGGTGACCTTGACCGCGAGACCCGCGAGCGGCGTGCCGCGCGCCTGCTCGTTCGACTTCATCAGGATGCCCGGCACGTTGGAGATGCTGCCGCCCGGAAAGTCCGGCGGCAGGATGAAGGTCAATTCCGCGGTGTGGCTCGCCGGCAGCGACGAGTCGGTGTTGCGGCGGAACGACATCGTCATCTTGAACTTGCGGTCGGGGATCTCGATGTCGGCGCGCACGGCGACGTCGGCCTTCTGGTTGCCCGAGGCCTTGATCGGTTCGAGCCGCCACACCACCGAGCCGACATATTGCTTGCCCTTCGGGTCGGACGGATCCTCGTCATAGAGCACGACCTTCTGCGCCACCGGCGCGACCGGCTGGTCGCTGGCCGAAGGCTGGCCGACGCGATCCGGAATCTTGGGCTTGCTCTGCGGCTGGGCCGGATCCTTCGGCGCCTCCACCACCTGGGTCGGCGAGGACTTGAACAGGCCGCTCACGGTCTGGATCAGGGGCTTGCCCCAGAGGATGCCGGCGCCGACCAGGATCAGCACGATGCCGACGGCGATCGCGCTCTTGAACGGGAAGGCGGAGCCGGTGCGGGCGCGCTTCTTGGCTTCGCGCTCGGGCGCGACGCGCGGGCGCGACGATGGCGGCTGCGGCGTGTAGCGCTCAGCCTCCTCGATCGACTCGTCGTAGGAATAGGGCGCGTCCTGCTCGCCGGCGCGATTTTCGAGGCTCGGCTCCAGCCGGTCGAACTCCGGCGAGGGCGAGGGCACATTGGCATAGGTGCGACGCGCGGCGCGGTTGGCCTGCGCGGCAGCGCCGCCGAGATCGTTCACGTCGGCGGTGATGTCGCGAAAACCGCGTACGCCCGGTGCCGGCGGCTGAGGCGGTGGCGGCCCGATGTCGGGCGGACGGCGCCCGGGCGGGCGATCACGTCCGGCCGGCGGAGCAGCCGGCGGCTCCGGCATCGGCGGCGCTGCCGGGGGACCCGGCTGGCGCGGCGCGTCGAAACGCGG
>NZ_JBFUGY010000057.1:0-35692 GCF_056402655.1 Bradyrhizobium sp. P3_C3
CTTCTGGAAAGTTCCCCAGGCCTTCGCCCGCGAACGCCTTGCCATCCGGCCACTGGTTCGTGACGGCCACTACGGAATCTTCTTCGCCAGCTGGCAGGTCGCATCGATCGACTTGACCAATGGCCAACCTGTCAGTGATGTGTCCGAACAGGTGTCAGCCATGTCTCCGGACTAAACACTTCGCGGGGCATGACACTGTCTTTGGATTACCTCTTCCTGTTTACGAACGCCTGCATCAGCCGCGTCGGCTCGTCCGTCAGGAACGCCTCGCCGAACACCTTGACGCTGAGATTTACCGACTCCGTCAGCGGCAGTTCCTCCCATTGCCGCAGCAGCGCCTTTTGCGAGCGCAGCGCCTCGGGGCCGCATTCGAGCAGCGCCTTCACGAGGTGTTCGACCTCTGCATCCAATCCACCCTCCGGCGCGACCTTGTCGATCAGTCCCCAGGCCAGCGCCGTCGGCGCGTCGATGTTCTCCGCCGTCATCACCAGCCAGCGGGCGCGGGCCCAGCCGATCAGGCGCGGAAGCAGGGCGGCGTGGATCACCGAGGGGATGCCGACGCGGACCTCCGGCATGCCGAAATGCGCATCGCGTGCAGCGATTCTGAAATCGCAGGCGGCGGCGACTTCGAGGCCACCGCCGAGGCACCAGCCCGGCATCCGCGCGATCACGGGGGCCGGGAATTGGCGGACGGCCTCGCAGAGATCACGCAGGCGGCTGATGAAGGCTTCGGCTGACTTCTGGTCGAGCTTGGCCATCTCCTTGATGTCGGCGCCGCCGATCATGCTCTTCTCGCTCTGGCCGCGCAGCACCAGGACGCGGATGCTGCGGTCGGTCGCGAGGGTCTGCAGGCCTTCGCGCACGGCATCGGTGACGGGCGAGCCCAGAATGTTGAGCGGGCCGGCGTTGCAGATCGCGACATGAACGACGCCGCGCGCATCGCGCGTCACGCCGCAGTGATTGTTGAGCATTTCCATCGGGGCGTCTCGGAGTTTCGTGGACATGCGCGAGGCGCGCGGGTCGGGATCACTTCGGTGCCGAAACGCTCTGCTTGTCAAGCGGGTGGGGGACGGAGTTGCCATGGCGAAGTTCGTGACATAGTATGACATTCATCATACAAAGAGGGCGCCATGACCTGTAACGATCAACTCGACCTGTTTTCGCCCGCGCAGCGGCGTGAGCGCGTGGTGGACTGGCAGGTGCCTGCGCCGGTTGCAAAAGCAGCGATGGGGCTTTCAGGCATGGACGCGATGCTGGGAATCCGCGACGGCCGGTTGCCGCCGCCGCCCTTCGCAAAATTGATCGGTTTCACCATGGCGGTGGTCGAGCCGGGCCGGATCGTGATGGAACTGGAGCCGCGCGAGGATCTCGAAAATACCATCGGCCTCCTGCACGGCGCGACCGCCGCGGCGCTGATCGATACCGCCATGGGCTGCGCCATCTCGACGCGGCTGGAGGCCGGGCAGTCGTCCGTGACGCTCGACCTGAAAATGACCTTCCTGCGCCCGCTGTCGGTCCGTTCCGGGCTGATCTCGGCCGAAGGCAAGATCATTAAGCTGGGACGCCAGACCAGCTACACTGAAGGTTTCGTGCGCGACGGCAAGGGCGCGCTCGCAGTCCATGCAACTGCAACCTTTTCCATGATCGGCGCGACAACTTAACATGAATTAATGCACCGTCTGGTCCATTTCTGTGTTATGAGATGATCTCCGACATTCAATGAGACCCGCATGCGCTATTCCCGGGAACACAAGCAGGAAACCCACGACCGAATCGTGAAGAAGGCCTCCGTGCGGCTGCGCGAAAAGGGCGCTCACGGCATCGGCGTCGCCGACCTCATGAAGGAGGCGGGCCTGACCCATGGCGGCTTCTACGCGCATTTCGACTCGCGCGAGGCGCTGGTGATCGAGGCCTTTGCCTACGCCATGGACCGCTCGATGGAGCACTGGCGCAAGCAGTCCGATCAGGTCGCGCCCGAAAAGCAACTGACCCAGATCGTCGAGACCTATCTCTCGGCGCTGCATCGGGACAATCCGGGCCACGGCTGCTCGATTCCCGCGCTCGGCGCCGAGATCGCCCGCGAGAGCCCGAAGACGCGCAAGGCCTTTGCCGGAAAGCTCGACGAGATGGTCGAGATGATGACCGATTTCATCCCCAACCTGCCGCGCAAGGCCGCGCGCAAGCAGGCGATCGCGACGCTGGCCACGATGGCCGGCACCATGCTGCTGGCGCGCATTGCAGGCTCGAGCGAACTGTCGGACGAGGTGCTGAAGGCCGGCAAGGACAGCGCGCTCGATGGCGCGAAGCGCGAGCCGAAGGTGACGGCGGCGAAGAAGGCGAAGCAGAATTAGCGCGAACTGCGCTCTCAGAACCTCATCCTGAGGAGACCGCGAAGCGGTCGTCTCGAAGGAGGGCTGCGGGCGAGATGTCGGCCTGCATGGTTCGAGACGGCGCTTCGCGCCTCCTCACCATGAGGGTTTGGCAGTGCCGTAGGGTGGGCAAAGCGAAGCGTGCCCACCATGCAGCCGTGAGTGTGGAGAGATGGTGGGCACGGCGCTAGGGCGCCTTTGCCCACCCTACGAGACCGTCCTTACCGCCCCGCGAACAACGCCCGCTCGCGCTCCACGATCTCGCCGATGTAATCGGCCACCGCGCGTATCCGTGCGAGATCCTTGCTGTCCGCGTGCATCAGCATCCAGAACGTCCGCGTGATCGAGACTTCTTCCGGCAGCACCGCGACAAGCTGCGGATAGTCGCTTGCCATGAAGTGCGGCAGCACCGCGATGCCGAAGCCCGCGAGCGTGGAATTGAGCTGCGCGATCAGATTGGCGCTGCGGAAGCGCGCCGAAATCCGCGGCGATACTTGCGGCAGGTAATCGAGCTCGGGCGTGAACAGGAGCTCCTCGATATAGCCGACGAAGCGATGCTGCGGCAGGTCCTGCCGCGAGGTGATTTTCGGGAAACGGTCGAGATAGGCCGGCGCCGCATAAAGCCCGAGGCGGTAGTCCAGGAGCTTGCGGCCGACGATGCGGCCTTCCTTCGGCATGGTCAGGCTGATCGCGATATCGGCCTCGCGCTTGGAGAGACTGAACAGCCGCGCGGTGGCCACAAGTTGCAGATCGAGGTCGGGATAGCGGTCGGCGAACGGCGCCAGCCGCGGCGCCAGGAAGGCGGTGCCGAACCCGTCGGGCGCGCCGATCCGCACCGTTCCGGTCAGCCGTGCCACCGAGCCGCCGACCTGCTCCTGGTTGGCGACGATGGTCGATTCCATGGCTTCCGCGCTGTCGGCGACGCGCTGGCCGGCCTCGGTGAGGAGATAGCCGGTCTTGCGCCGGTCAAACAGCTTTGCCGAGAGGTGTCTCTCCAACCGGTCGACACGGCGGATCACGGTGGCGTGGTCGACCCCGAGCTGTTTAGCCGCAGCCGAAACCGAGCCGCCCCGCACGATGGCCAGCACGAAGCGGAAGTCGTCCCAGTCGATGCTACCTTGATCCAGCATTTTCGCACATCTATGGTGCATTATCTCAGACTTGAATCCTATAAAATGCAGGTCGATAGGATTTGTCAAAGCGTTCACGCTCGACCTCAGGAGATCATTCCATGCGTTCAATCGGACATTTCATCGGTGGCAAGGAGGTCAAGGGTACCTCGGGCCGGACGGCAGACGTATTCGAGCCGATGACCGGTGACGTCCAGGCCAAGGTGGCGCTGGCGTCCAAGGCCGAGGTCCGCGCTGCCGTGGAGAACGCCCGCGCCGCGCAGCCGGAATGGGCCGCGACCAACCCGCAGCGCAGGGCCCGCGTCATGATGAAGTTCGTGGAACTGGTGCAGCGCGACTACGACAAGCTCGCCGAGCTGCTCGCGCGTGAGCATGGCAAGACCGTGCCGGATGCCAAGGGCGACATTCAGCGCGGCCTCGAAGTCGCGGAGTTCGCCTGCGGCATCCCGCATCTGATGAAGGGCGAATACACCGAAGGCGCGGGCCCCGGCATCGATATCTATTCCATGCGCCAGCCGCTCGGCGTCGTCGCCGGCATCACGCCGTTCAATTTCCCGGCGATGATCCCTATGTGGAAGTTCGCCCCCGCCATCGCCTGCGGCAATGCCTTCATCCTGAAGCCGTCCGAGCGCGACCCCGGCGTGCCGATGATGCTCGCCGAGCTGATGATCGAGGCGGGCCTGCCGGCCGGCATCCTCAACGTCGTCAACGGCGACAAGGAAGCGGTCGACGCCATCCTGGACGATCCCGACGTCAAGGCCATCGGCTTCGTCGGCTCCACGCCGATCGCGCAATACATCTACGAGCGCGCAGCCCAGACCGGCAAGCGCTGCCAGTGTTTTGGCGGCGCCAAGAACCACGCCATCATCATGCCCGACGCGGACATGGACCAGGCGGTCGATGCACTGATCGGCGCCGGCTACGGCTCGGCCGGCGAGCGCTGCATGGCCGTCTCCGTCGCCGTTCCCGTTGGCAAGTCCACCGCCGACCGGCTGATGGAAAAGCTGATCCCGCGCGTCGAGTCGCTCAAGATCGGCACCTCGATCGATCCGTCCGCCGACTACGGTCCGCTGGTCACGCGCGAGGCGGTCGAGAAGGTCAAGAGCTACATCGACATCGGCATCAAGGAAGGCGCGACGCTCGCCGTCGACGGCCGCGGCTTCAAGATGCAGGGCTACGAGAAGGGCTTCTATCTCGGCGGTTCGCTGTTCGACAACGTCACCAAGGACATGCGGATCTACAAGGAAGAAATCTTTGGGCCCGTGCTCTCGGTCGTGCGCGCGCACGACTACAAGGAAGCGCTGGCGTTGCCGTCGGATCATGACTACGGCAACGGCGTCGCCATCTTCACCCGCGACGGCGACGCCGCGCGCGACTTCGCGGCCAAGGTCAATGTCGGCATGGTCGGCGTCAACGTGCCGATCCCGGTGCCGATCGCCTACTACACCTTCGGCGGCTGGAAGAAGTCGGGCTTCGGCGATCTCAACCAGCACGGCCCGGACTCGGTCCGCTTCTACACCAAGACCAAGACGGTGACCTCGCGCTGGCCGTCCGGCGTCAAGGAAGGTGCGGAGTTCTCGATCCCGCTGATGAAGTAACCCTCTCAAGAGCGAGGCCGGGGATGCAGTTCGCTCTGAACGAGGATCAGGTCGCGGTTCGCGACATGGCGTTGGCGTTTGCGGCCGAGAAGATCGCGCCGCACGCGCTGCGCTGGGACGAGGAGAAGCATTTCCCCGTCGACGTGATGCGCGAGGCGGCGACCCTCGGCATGGGCGGCATCTGCATCCGCGAGGATGTCGGTGGTTCCGCCATGACGCGGTTCGACGCGGCGCTGATCTTCGAGGCGCTGGCGACAGGCTGTCCGACCACCTCGGCCTTCATCTCCATCCACAACATGGCGTCCTGGATGATCGATGCCTTCGGCAGCGACACCCAGCGCCACAAATGGTTGCCAAAACTCTGCTCGATGGAGCTGATCGCGAGCTACTGCCTGACCGAGCCGGGCGCCGGCTCCGATGCGGCAGCGCTGCGCACCCGTGCCGTGCGCGACGGCGATCATTACGTCCTCAACGGCCAGAAGCAGTTCATCTCCGGCGCCGGCGGCACGGATCTCCTTGTCGCCATGGTCCGAACTGGCGGTGACGGCGCCGGCGGCATCTCAACCCTCGTGATCGACGGCAACACGCCCGGCGTCTCCTACGGCGCCAATGAGCGCAAGATGGGCTGGAATGCGCAGCCGACCCGCGCCGTGATGTTCGAGAACGCCCGCGTGCCGGTCGCGAACCGGCTGGGCGAGGAGGGCATCGGCTTCAAGATCGCGATGGCCGGCCTCGATGGCGGCCGCCTAAACATCACCGCATGCTCGCTCGGCGGCGCGCAGACCGCGCTCGACAAGGCGCGCACCTACATGAAGGAGCGCAAGGCTTTTGGAAAACGTCTCGACGAATTCCAGGCATTGCAATTCCGGCTCGCCGACATGGCGATCGAGCTCGAGGCCGCGCGCACCTTCCTTTGGCGCGCCGCCGCCGCGCTCGACCGCAAGGACCCCGATGCCACCATGCTCTGCGCCATGGCAAAACGCTTCGGCACCGATGTCGGCTTCGAGGTCGCCAACCAGGCGCTCCAGCTCCATGGCGGCTACGGCTATCTCAGCGAATACGGCATCGAGAAGATTGTGCGCGATCTGCGCGTGCACCAGATCCTCGAAGGCACCAATGAAATCATGCGGCTCATCGTGGCGCGCAAATTGATCGAGGGCGCGCGATGAGTTCAGTGGAGGAGGGTGATCTGGTCGCCCGGGTCGAGGGCGCGGCCGGGGTGATCCGGCTCAACCGTCCGAAGGCGATCAATGCCGTGACGCTGGAGATGTTTCGCGACATCGAAAAGGCGCTCGACCGCTTCGAGGCTGATCCGGCCGTCGCCGTGATCCTGCTCGAGGGGGCCGGCGAGCGCGGCCTGTGCGCCGGCGGCGACATCCGCACGCTCTGGGAAAGCTCGAAGGTCAACGGTGACCTCGGCAAGATCCTGTGGCGTGAGGAGTACATCCTCAATGCCCGGATCAAGCGATTTCCAAAACCCTATGTAGCGTTCATGGATGGCATCGTGATGGGCGGCGGCGTCGGGCTCTCCGCCCATGCCAGCCACCGCGTCGTCACGGACCGCACCAGGCTCGCGATGCCCGAGGTCGGGCTCGGCTTCTTCCCTGATGTCGGCGGCACCTTTCTGTTGTCGCGCTCGCCGGGCGAGATCGGCACGTATTTCGGCCTGACCGGCCAGACCATGAACGGGCCCGATGCGATCCATGCGAGGTTCGCCGATGCCGTGGTGCCGGCGGTGAAATTGCCGGAACTGCGCGAGGCTCTGACAAGGACTCGTTCCGGGACGACTGCGGCCGATGTCAGCAAGCTCATCAACGGTTTTGCGACTGGCGAGACCGCGGGGCCGGTCGCCGCGAAAGAGCCTGTTATCGACGCGCTGTTCGGCTTCGACCGCATGGAGGACATCGTCGCTGCGCTCAAGCGCGACGGCTCCGAGTTCGCGCAGGCGACGCTGAAGACGCTCAACGAGAAATCGCCGCGCGGCATGGTGGTGACGTTGAAGCTGCTGCGGCTCGCGCGCACCGTATCGAGCCTGGAAGAGTGCCTGGTGCGCGAATATCGCGCCGCGCTGGAGGTCTTTCGCAGCGACGATTTCCGCGAAGGCGTGCGCGCGGCCGTGATCGACAAGGACCGCAATCCGACCTGGTCGCCGCCACGCATCGAGGATGTGACGCAAGAGATGCTTGCGCCGTATTTCGCCGAGATCGGCGCCGACGAACTGAAGTTCAACTAATCAACGAAACGTCTAGCGGAGGATATCGATATGGCCACGATCGCATTCATCGGTCTCGGCAACATGGGCGGCCCGATGGCGGCCAATCTGGTCAAGGCCGGCCACAAGGTGGTGGCGTTCGATCTCGTCGAAGCCTCCCGCGCGCAGGCCAAGGCCGACGGTGCCGGCATTGCCGACAGTGCTGCGGGCGCGGTCAAGGGCGCCGACGTCGTCGTCACCATGCTGCCGGCCGGCAAGCACGTGCTCGGCGTCTGGAGCGAGGTTGTTCCGGCCATGGCCAAGGGCGCGCTGATCATCGACAGCTCCACCATCGACGTCGAGAGCGCGCGTCAGGCGCATGCGCTCGCCGCCAAGCACGGCGTGCTCTCGGTCGACGCGCCGGTGTCCGGCGGCACGGGTGGTGCCAAGGGCGCGACGCTCACCTTCATGTGCGGCGGCGAGGAGGGCGCGTTTGCGGTGGCAAAGCCGGTGCTGGAGAAGATGGGCAAGAAGATCGTCCATTGCGGCGGCGCCGGCGCCGGGCAAGCGGCAAAGATCTGCAACAACATGATCCTCGGCATTTCCATGATCGCGGTGAGCGAGGCTTTTGCGCTGGGCGAGAAGCTCGGGCTCTCGCATCAGGCGCTGTTCGACGTCGCTTCGACCTCGTCGGGCCAATGCTGGTCGCTGACGACCTATTGCCCGGTGCCGGGCCCGGTGCCGACCTCGCCCGCCAACAACGATTACAAGCCGGGCTTTGCCTCGGCGCTGATGGTGAAGGATCTGACGCTGGCGCAGGACGCCGCCAAGGCCGCGGGAGCGGCCACGCCGCTCGGCAAGCATGCGCAGGAGATCTATCAGTCCTTCGATGCCGCCGGGCAGGGCGGGGTGGATTTTTCCGGAATTATCAAGCACGTTAGGGGGCTAGCCGGGAAAGCCTAATGACGACATTTCAGGACGCGCGCGCGTTTCTGCTCAAACACCGCACGGATTACGAGACAGCGGTCAAAGACTTCCGCTGGCCCGATCCAGTTCCCTTCAATTGGGCGCTCGACTGGTTCGACGAGCTCGCGAAGGATGCGGACGCCAAGGACCGGCCCGCGCTCTGGATCGTCGATGCCGCACAGGACAAGCAAACCAAGCTGTCTTTCGCGGCGCTCTCGCAGCGCTCCAACCAGGTCGCCAACTTCCTCCGCGCGCAGGGCCTGAAGCGCGGCGACCATCTCCTGCTGCTGCTCGGCAACGTGGTGCCGCTGTGGGAGACGATGCTGGCGGCGATGAAGCTCGGCGTCGTCGTGATTCCCGCCACCACGCTGCTCACCGCGGACGAGCTGCGCGACCGGCTCGATCGCGGCAAGGCGAAGGCGGTGGTGGCAGCGCAAGACCAGGTCGCGAAATTCGCAAGCCTTGGTGCCGAGAATGTTGTCCGCATCGTCGTCGGCGCGGCCTCCGATGGCTGGCTTGCCTATGACGAGGCAGCGAAGGCTTCGGAGAGCTTTACGGCTGACGGTCCGACCAACGCCGAAGACCCGATGCTGCTCTATTTCACCTCGGGCACCACGGCAAAACCAAAGCTCGTGCTGCACAGCCAGCGCAGCTATCCGGTCGGCCATCTCTCGACCATGTATTGGATCGGGCTGAAGCCGGGCGACGTCCACCTCAACATCTCATCGCCCGGCTGGGCCAAGCACGCCTGGAGCTGCTTCTTCGCGCCGTGGAATGCCGGCGCGACCGTGTTCGTGGTCAACCAGCCGCGCTTCGATGCCAAGGGTCTGCTTGCCACCATCGGCCGCTGCGGCGTCACCACGCTGTGCGCGCCGCCGACGGTATGGCGGCTGTTCATCCAGGAGAACCTTGCGGCGTTCAAGGTGAGCTTGCGCGAGGTCTGCGGCGCCGGCGAGCCGCTCAATCCGGAAGTGATCGACCAGGTGCAGGCCGCCTGGGGTCTCACCATCCGCGACGGCTACGGCCAGACCGAGACCACCGCACTGGCCGGCAACTCGCCGGGGCAAAAGATCAAGGTCGGCTCGATGGGCCGGCCGCTGCCGGGCTATCGCGTGCAGGTCAGCGACGCCGACGGCAACCCGGCGAAGGAAGGCGACGTGGCCCTGGTGCTCGGCGCTGACCGTCCCGCCGGCCTGATGCAGGGCTATCAGGGCGACGACGGCAAGCTGTCGGGTGCGGAAGGCGCGCTCTACCGCAGTGGCGACGTCGTGTTCGCAGACGAGGATGGCTATCTCACCTTCGTTGGCCGTTCCGACGACGTGTTCAAATCGTCCGATTATCGCATCAGCCCGTTCGAGCTCGAGAGCGTGTTGCTCGAGCATGAGCTCGTCGCAGAAGCCGCGGTGGTGCCGAGCCCGGACCCGATCCGGCTCGCGATCCCCAAGGCCTTTGTGCTGCTGACATCAGGTGCGGAGCGCTCGCCGGAGACCGCGCTCTCGATCTTCAGGCATCTGCACACGCGCCTTGCGCCGTTCAAGCGCATCCGCCGCCTTGAAATCGTCACCGAGCTGCCGAAGACGATCTCGGGCAAGATCCGCCGCGTGCAGCTCAGACGGCTGGAGCGCGACGACGACCGCAACGATCCCCTGCGCGGTCGCGAATTCCGGGAAGAGGATTTTCCGGAGCTGCCGAAAACACGGAGTGAGACCTAAGTGAACGAAGTCTGGAAGAAGCCGCCGATTTCCCTCGAAGCCTATCAGGCCATGGTCGGCAAGGAGGTCGGCGTGTCGTCGTGGCATCTGGTCGATCAGCCCCGCATCGACACCTATGCCGACGTGATCGAGGATCACCAGTTCATCCATGTCGATCCGGAGCGCGCGAAGAAAGAGACCGCCTTCGGCACCACCATCGCCCACGGCTTCCTGACGATGTCGCTGCTGTCGATCATGTCCTACGAGGTGATGCCGGTCATCGCCGGCACGACGATGGGCGTCAATTACGGTTTCGACAAGCTGCGCTTCATCTCGCCGGTGCGCTCGGGCAAGCGCGTCCGCGGCCGTTTCGTGCTGGCGGAAGCCAAGCTGCGCAAGCCCAACGAGTTGCAGTCCCGCACCAACGTCACGGTGGAGATCGAGGGCGAGGACAAGCCGGCGCTGGTCGCCGACTGGCTGGGCCTGATCTATTTCGCCTGACTCGATGTGTCGTTGCCGGGCTTGACCCGACACCCCATCGCTGCTCAAAAGCTGACCAAATCTCGTGCGGAGCGCTCTTACCCTCTCCCCCTGTGGGAGAGGGTGCTTCGCGGAACGCGAAGCCGGGTGAGGGGTATCTCTCCACGAGCGCATCCGTTGCGAGAGACCCCTCATCCGGCGCCGTAGCCGACGCTACGCGTCGGCGTCTTTTTAGGACGGCGGCCGTAGGCCGCCTATGCCACCTTCTCCCACAAGGGGAGAAGGAAGAAAGGAAGCACACACATGGCAATCAGGTTCGACGGACGTGTCGCCATCGTCACCGGCGCGGGTAATGGCCTCGGACGCGCGCATGCGCTGGGGCTGGCCAGCCGCGGCGCCAAGGTCGTCGTCAACGATTTCGGCGGCGCGCGTGACGGCAGCGGCGGCTCCCTGTCGCCGGCCGAAGCCGTCGTTGAGGAGATCCGCAAAGCCGGCGGCACCGCGATGGCCGACGGCGCCGACGTCTCCAATTTCGAACAGGTCACCGCTATGGTGGAGCGCGCCACCAAGGAGTGGGGCAGCGTCGACCTGATGTGCGCCAATGCCGGCATCCTGCGCGACAAGTCGTTCGGCAAGATGGAGGCCGCCGATTTCCAGAAGGTGCTCGACGTGCATCTCGTCGGCACCTTCTATTGCTGCAAGGCGGCCTGGGCCGGCATGCGCGACCGCAATTACGGCCGCATCGTGCTGACGACGTCGTCCTCCGGCCTCTACGGCAATTTCGGCCAGGCCAATTACGGCGCGGCCAAGTCCGGCATGGTCGGCCTGATGAACGTGCTGGCCGAGGAAGGCCGCAAGACCGACATCCGCGTCAACATCATCTCGCCGACCGCGGCAACCCGCATGACGGAAGAGCTGCTGCCGCCACAGGCGCTGCAACTGATGAAGCCGAACGCGATCACGCCCGCTGTCGAATACATGCTGAGCGAGGACGCACCGACCCGCACCATCATGGGCGCCGGTGCCGGCTCCTTCGCCGTGATCAAGGTTGTGGAGAGCGAAGGCATCAACCTGCCGGAATCCGAATGGACGCCGGATGCGGTCGCCGCGCATTTCGCCGAGATCAGTGACATGTCGAAGGCGAAGGCGCTGCAAGGCGCGTTCGAGCAGACGCAGAAGTATGTGGCGCAGGCCGCGGCACGGGCGGGGATCAAGCTCTGACTGACGTCGCCGTCATCGGTGCCGGTCCCGCCGGGTTGATGGCGGCGGAGGTGCTGGCGCAGGGCGGCGCCCGCGTCACTGTCTACGACGCCATGCCGTCCGCGGGTCGCAAATTCCTGATGGCCGGTCGGGGCGGGCTCAATCTCACCCACAGCGAGCCGCTGCCGCAGTTCATGGCACGCTACCGCGAGGCAGCGCCGATGCTGCAAGCGGCGATCGCGGCGTTCTCGCCCGATGGGCTCCGCGCCTGGAGCGCGGCGCTGGGCGAGCCGACTTTCGTCGGCAGCAGCGGGCGCGTGTTTCCAAAGGCGTTCAAGGCCTCGCCCTTGCTGCGCGCTTGGCTGCGGCGGCTCGATGCCGGCGGGGTACGCTTTGCCTTTCGTCATCGCTGGACCGGCTGGGACGGCGAAGGGCGGTTGCTATTTCGCGCCACGGATGGCCATCGGGCGATTGAAGCCAAAGCCACGGTGCTCGCGCTCGGTGGCGCAAGCTGGCCGCGGCTCGGATCGGACGGCGGCTGGGTTGGTATCCTCGCCGCGAAAGGTATTGCCATCTCGAAGCTGCGGCCCGCCAATTCCGGCTTCACGGTCGCATGGTCCGACGTGTTCCACGACCGCTTTGAGGGCCAGCCGCTCAAGGGCGTGGCGCTGACGATCGGGGCGCATACGGTCCGCGGCGAAGCCATGATCACGCGCAGCGGCATCGAAGGTGGCGCCATCTACGCGTTGTCGGCCGAGCTGCGCGAGGCGGTGCTGGGTCTCGGGGAGGCGACGCTGACGATCGCATTGCGGCCCGAGCTCGACGTCGCCGCGCTGACCACGCGGCTATCAGGCACGCGCGGCAAGCAATCGCTGGCGAACTTCCTGCGCAAGGCGGCGCAATTGTCGCCGGTCGGCATCGGCCTGATGCAGGAGGCCGCCATCGCATCCCGCCGGCCGCTGGCGTCGTTCTCGCCGGCGGAGCTTGCGAAGCTGATCAACGCCATTCCGGTTCAGCTCACCGGCGTTGCCCCGATCGAGCGCGCGATCTCGACGGCGGGCGGAGTGACGTTCGACGAGCTCGACGAACGCTTGATGCTGCGCAAGCTGCCCGGCGTGTTCGCCGCCGGCGAGATGCTGGACTGGGAGGCGCCGACCGGCGGCTATCTGTTGCAGGCGTCGTTTGCGACGGGGGCGGCGGCCGGAAGGGGCGTGTTGCGATGGCTCGCGTCGTCCTGATCACGACGTGCCGGTCCTGGTCAGAAGATCGGTGAGAAGGCCTAGCACACCAAAGCTCGCCGCGACCACGCAGACAGCGGTCCAGCCGCCAAAACTCCAGGCCAGCGAGGCCGCTGCGGAGCCGACGCCGCCGCCGATGAAGAACAGCGCAACGAACAGGCCGTTGATGCGGCCGCGCGCCTCGGCGTGCAGCAGATTGACGGCGCGGCGGCCGAGCGTCTGGTCGGCGGTGATACCGACGTCGAGCAGGATCGTGCCGAGGCTCAATACCAGCAGAGCCGCCACGTGGGACTCCATCGCACCGGCCACGGCGCAGAGCGCGAGCGAGCCGATGATGAGCAGATGCGCCACAAGAAACAGCGGGCGCGCCCAGCCCTTATCGCCCCAGCGGCCAGCGAGCGGTGTCGCCGCGGCGCCTGCGACGCCGATCAGCGCGAAGGCCGCGATGCCCTTGGAGTCGAGGCCGAATGGCGCCTCAGGCAGGCGCAGCGCGACCGCCGACCAGAAGGCGGTGAAGGAGGCCATGACCAGCGATGCAGTCCAGGCCCGCACGCGCAGCACAGGTTCTTCCCGCAGCAGCTTTGGGAACGAGCAGAGCAATTCGCCGTAGCCGACGCGGGCTGCCGGTCGCAGCGTCGGCAGATAACGGCCGAGCGCACCCGCGAGGAACGTCATCAGGATGGCTGAGGCGAGATAATAGGCACGCCAGCTCCAGAGATCTGCGATCAGGCTCGCTGCCGGCCGCGACAGCAGGATGCCGACCATCAATCCACTCATGACTTCACCGATGGCCTGGCCGCGACGCTCGGGCGCCACCATCGAAGCCACGAGCGGAACCATCATCTGGATCGCGGCGCAGGAGGCGCCGAGAATGAACGTGGCGAGCAATAGCAGCGACGGCGTCGGCGCGAGCGCCGTTGCCAGCGCCGCGAAGATCGCGCAGCCGAGCGTGCGCAGGATCAGGCGCCGGTTCTCGATGAGATCGACCAGCGGCACCAGCAACAACAGGCCGAGCGCATAGCCGAGCAGCGTTAGCGTGCTGACGAGGCCAGCCTGCCAGGCGGTCATGGCCAGCGACCGGCCGATCAGTCCAACGAGGATCTGCGGCGCGAACAAATTGGTGACGACGACGCCGGTGGTGATGGCGCCGAGCCAGATCAGGGATCGCTCGGCAAGTTGCTTCGGGGATGCGAGCTTGGTGGTTTCAGAGATGGTCATGGGACCTCGCGGGCTGGGTACGGGGTCCCCTTTAAGCGGGGTGACTAATATGCTACAATTCAATTAAGCCTATAAAGAATATGCGAGTTAGTTATGAATACCCATGACCTCGTCGCCTTCGTCGCTGTGGTCGAGACCGGATCAATCGTTGCCGCCTCGACGCGCCTCAATCTCACGCAGCCTGGCGTAACCCGGCGCATCCAGAATCTCGAGGAGATGCTGGGCGCGCAGTTGTTGGACCGCCTGTCGAAACCGTTGAAGCCCACGGCCGCAGGTCGTGAGGCCTATGAGCAGGGCCGGCGCCTTCTTCGGATGCTGGACGACCTCAAGTCAGGCGTCGCCAATGACGGCGTTGTGCGCGGCGAGTTCAGGCTCGGCCTCACGCCGTTTCTCTCCGAGGCCGGACTCAGCGCGCCGCTCGACGCGGTGCGTGCCGAATTTCCGGCACTGAGCGTGCGCGTCGTCTCGGGTTGGTCGCCCAACCAAGTCGAGCGGGTCAGCCGCAACGAGCTGGATGCCGCCGCGATCTGCCTGCCTGACGGGGCAACGCCGCCTGCCGATCTCGTCGCCGACGATCTCGGGTCGCAGCCGGTGGTGTTCGTCGTCGCGCGCGACATGAAGATTCCGCGCACCGTCGACCTGGAGCGCCTGTCGCAGCTCTCGTGGGTGATCAACCAGGACGGTTGCGGATTTCGCGACACACTCAAGCGCCGCTTCGATGCAGAGCATTTGCCGTTCACCGTCGCTGTGGAGGCGCTGGACAGCGAGCTTCGGCTGTCGCTGGTGTCACGCGGCCTGGGCGTCGGCCTGGTCACGCCGATCGGGCTGAAGCGCAGCGCATTTCGCGACAAGCTCAAGCCGGTCGCTGCGCGGGAGTTCAATCCCGCCGTGCGCGCATGGCTGGTGCATCGCCCGCCGGCCGGGCGACTGACTCGCCCGATCAACCTGTTCCGCGACGGACTGGATCGGGAGCTGCAAGCTCTAATTCGCGCCTAGCGCAGCTTCCCGCGCGCCGCCACCGGCAGCGTGCCGATGATCTCCTCGCCGCGCACCATCACCACCTCGTCCATCATGTTGACGACGACGCAGACGTGGTTCGGCACGATCCGCACGACGTCGCCGACATTGGGACGCGTGTTGCTGCGTGAGAGGTCGAGGAAGCCGTGTTCTTCCGCGAAGCGCGCAATTTTGGCCTCGGGGTGCTCCAGGATCAGGCCGTGGCCGTCGAGCCCGCCGGTGTCCGTCGTCAGCGTCTTCGAGCCGGCGTCCAGAATGCCGCGCTCGGGCGCGGCGCGGCTGACGACCGTCGAATAGATGTGCAGGGCGCAGTCGTCCCAGGTCGCGGAGCCGGCGGCGACCTGCATGCGGTCATTGTAGATGTAGGTGCCGAAGCGATGCTCGGTGCCGCCCTTGAGCTTGCCGAGATTCTTCAGGTTCGGCGTGCCGCCGGTCGAGACGATCTTGGCGTCCAATCCGTGCGCGCGCACGCCGGCCAGCGCCTCGTCGTAGAATTTCTGCGCGTCGGCCCAGCCGGTCTCGGTCGGGTACAGCATGAAGCCGGCGAATTCGAGCCCCTTGGACCCGGCGATCTCGCGGGCCAGCGCAATCGCCTCAGCCGGGGTCTCGACGCCCGCGCGCTTGCGCCCCGTGTCGCATTCGACCACGACCGAGAGCGGACGACCCGAAGCCGCTGCTGCCTTGGGCAGGCCGGCGACGACCGTCGAGTTGTCGGCAGCGACTGTCATGTTCGCCTTCGCCTGCAGCGCGCCGAGGCGCGCCATCTTCTCTTCGCCGAGCAGATTGTAGCTGATCAGGATGTTGTCGATGCCGGCATTGGCCATGATCTCGGCCTCGCCGAGCTTCTGGCAGGTGATGCCCTTCGCGCCGGCCGCAACCTGCAGCTTGGCGATCGTCGGGTTCTTGTGCGTCTTGATGTGCGGCCGGTTGGCGACACCCGCATCGTCGCAGGCCTTCTGGATCCGTGCGATGTTGCGCTCGACCCGGTCCATGTCGATGACGGCGCAGGGCGTGCCATATTCACGGGCGATTTTGGCGGCGAGGGGAGTGGTCATGAGTTAAGCCTGTTCAATCTCTTCGCGGAGCATTTCCAGTTCGAGCCAGCGCTCTTCGGCGGCGGACAATTCGTCATGCGCCTTGGCGATGGCGGTGGAGGTGTCGTCGAATTTCTTGCGGTCTTTGGTGTAGAGATTGGGATCATCGAGGAAGCGCTGCAGCTTGGCAATGTCGGCGTGCAGGGTCTCGATCTTCTTCGGCAGCGTTTCCAGCGCGTGCTTCTCGTTGAAGCTCAACCGACGTTTTGCCGTGGCGGGCGGAGCAGCCAGCCGCTCCTCTTTCTTCTCCGCTGGGGCTTGCGCCTTCGTCGTGTCGCGCTTGAGATCGGCACCGCGCTGCGCCAGCATGTCGCTGTAGCCGCCGGCATATTCGGTCCACTTGCCGTTGCCTTCGGGTGCGATCACGGACGTGACGACGCGGTCGAGGAAGTCGCGGTCGTGGCTGATCAGGATCACGGTGCCCTCGTAGTCGCCGAGCATGTCCTCGAGCACGTCGAGCGTCTCGAGGTCGAGATCGTTGGTCGGCTCGTCCAGCACCAGCAGGTTCGAGGGTTTTGCCAGCGCGCGGGCCAGCATCAGCCGGCCGCGCTCGCCGCCCGAGAGCACCTCGACAGGCGTGCCGCGCTGCTCCTGGGCGAACAGGAAGTCCTTCATGTAGCCGACGACGTGCTTCGGTTTGCCGCCGACCATGATCTGGTCGCCACGGCCGCCGGTTAGCGCCTCGGCCAGCGTCGACTTGGGATCGAGGCTTTCGCGGTGCTGGTCGAGCGTGGCCGTCTCAAGATTGGCGCCGAGCCGCACGATGCCGGAATCAGGCTCCGCGCCGCCGGTGAGCAGGTTGACCAGCGTGGTCTTGCCGGCGCCGTTCGGTCCGACGATGCCGAGCCGGTCGCCGCGCTGGATGCGGGTCGAGAAATTGTCGACGATCACGCGGTCGCCGAAGGCCTTGGTGACGCCCTTGGCCTCGATCACGAGCTTGCCGGATTGCTCCGCTTCGGATGCGGCGAGACTGGCGGTGCCGGCCGTGCCGCGATAATTGCGCCGCTGGTCGCGCAGTGCGTGCAGGTTGCCGAGCCGCTTGACGTTGCGCTTGCGGCGTCCGGAGACGCCGTGGCGCAGCCAGTGCTCCTCGTCGACGATCTTGCGGTCGAGCTTGTGCTGGTCGCGCTCTTCCTCGGCGAGCACCTCGTCGCGCCAGCTCTCGAACGAGGCGAAGCCACGGTCGATCTGCTTGATCTTGCCGCGGTCGAGCCATGCGGTCGAGCGCGAGAGATTGGTGAGGAAGCGGCGGTCATGGCTGATGATCACCAGCGCGCCGCGGCGGCTGTCGAGCTCCTTTTCCAGCCATTCGATGGTGGAGAGGTCCAGATGGTTGGTCGGCTCGTCCAGCAGCAATATGTCGGGCGAGGGCGCCAGCACGCGTGCCAGCGCGGCACGGCGGGCCTCGCCGCCGGAGACGTTGGCCGGGTTCTCGTTGCCGGTGAGCCCGAGCTGCTCCACGAGGTAGCGTGCCTGGTACGGGTCGTCGCCGGGCGCGAGGCCCGCCTCGACATAGGCGAGCGTGGTCTTGTGCTCGCCGAAGTCAGGCTCCTGCGGCAGATAGCGAACGGTGGCGCCGGGCTGCACGAAGCGCGTGCCGCCGTCGGGCTCGACGAGGCCGGCTGCGATCTTCAGCAGCGTCGACTTGCCCGAGCCGTTGCGGCCGATCAGGCAGACGCGCTCGCTCGGCGCGACGTTGAGCTCGACGCCGCTCAGCAGCGGCGTGCCGCCAAAGGTGAGCTTGATGTCTTTGAGTTGGATCAGGGGCGGCGCCATGACTAGCCTTGATTCAAAGTCTGGCTCGTCGCGGCCTGGTCGGCACGACGGCGCTGGATCCGGCGCAGCGTCTGGTCGAGCGCGGAGAGGAACGCGGAGCGGTCGCGCGGCGCGAACGAGCGCGGCCCGCCGGTGACTTCGCCGGCCGAGCGCAGATCCGTCATCAGATTGCGCACCGCCAGCGTCATCCCGATCGACTCTTCCGTGAACGGCTTGCCGTTCGGTGCGATCACGTCGGCGCCCGCTTTCACGCAACGGCTCGCCAGCGGAATGTCCGATGTCACGACGACGTCGCCCGGCTTGGCCCGCTCCGCGATCCAGTCGTCGGCGGCATCCATGCCAGCGCCCGCTGCAATCCGCTCAATGAACGGATCCTGGGGAACGCGAATAAAATTGCCGGCAACCACGCTCACGGGCACGCCGTGCCGGAGCGCGACACGGTAGATCTCGTCCTTCACCGGACAGGCGTCGGCGTCGACATAGATGCGGGTGGGGGTATTAGTCATTCGCCGCGTGGTACCCCATTCGGGCCGCAAAGGCGAGGGGATTGACCGGTGTTCCCGGGGGCCTACGATCAACCCTGAAACAACAAGAATTCAGGGAAAGGCCCGCCATGCCGAACCGGCTCGAAACCTACCGCGTCGAGGCCTACAACACCGCCAAACAGTCCGAAAACAAGATGCATGACGACACGGTGGCGCGCCGCTTCGGCTTTTCCGGCGGGCTGGTCCCGGGCGTCGACGTCTTCGCCTACATGATGCACGTGCCGGTGGCGCGCTGGGGCCACGATTTCCTGTCGCGCGGGCTGGTCGAGGCCCGCTTCATCAAGCCGGTCTATGATGGCGAGACCGCCGATGTCGATGCGACCGAGCACAACGGCCTGCTCACGATCGAGGTGTTCAGCCGCACCGAGCTCTGTGCCACGGGCACGGCCTCCCTGCCGGTGGCCGCGCCTGTGGTGTCGCTGAACGACTTTGTCGAGGTCGCGGCCATTGCCGAGCGCAAGCCTGTGAGCCCGGCGGCGTTCGAGGTGGGCAAATGGCTGGGCACGACGCCGCGCCGCTGGGCCGGGCAGGACGCGACCGACTATCTCGCCGACGTCAGGGAAACCGATCCGATTTTTGCGCGCGAGGGGCTCGGCCATCCCGGCCTGATCCAGCGCGTGATGAATCGCGTCCTCGTCGACAACACGATTTTGGGCCCGTGGATCCATGTCGGCAGCCGCATGCAACTGCTGTCGGCCGCGCGCGCCGGCGACGAGATCACCGCGCGGGCAAAAGTCACCGCGAACTACGAGAAGAAGGGCCACCGCTTCGTCGAGCTCGACGCGCTGGTCGTCGCCAACGGCACGACGCCGCTGGCGCACTGCCAGCATACTGCGATCTACCAGCCGCGCGAGCAGGCGGCGGCCTGAAAGCCAGTTGAGGTCTCCTTGCGCGCCCTCGTTTGTTTTGAAATAGCACTCCTTTTGTCGCTCCATGCGCCTTGCGTCGTGCATGCCGCCGCACCGGTGTCCGATAGTGTGTCGCTCAGCGAGCAGACGACCACGTGGAGCACCGTCAAGTTCGCCGTCGATGCGGAGAATGGCTTTGTCAGCGGGTCGCTCGACAAGAGCGTGATCGTCGAACGCAGTTTCAAATCCTACGTGCTTGAAAATCGATATCTGAGGGTAACGCTCGTGCCCGAATTCGGAGGGCGTATTCTTTCCATGGTCTACAAGCCGACCGGCCACGAGCAGCTTTATCGAACGGAAGTCGGAGTGCCCTACGGCATGAAGGCCGGAAATTTCTACTACGACTGGCTGATGGTGTACGGCGGAATCTTCCCAACGTTCCCGGATGCCGAGCACGGCAAGACTTGGCTGAAGCCGTGGGCTTTCCGGGTGGTGAAGGAGGGCGCCGACGAAGTCACGGTCGTGATGTCATTCCGGGATGACTTCGACTATTCCGCGCGGCCGAGCAAGTTCAGGGGCGCGACCGGCATCGAGGCGAACTACTACGTCACGCTGAAGGCCGATCGTGCCGCACTCGATGCGCGCGTGGTGCTGAAGAATCCGAACGACGAGGCTGTCCAATACGAGTACTGGACGTGCACGACGCTCGCTCCGGGATCGGAGCCGAAAAATCCCAGGGCAACAGGCGGCGCCGAAATCATCGCGCCGATCCGAACCTACACGACGCCTGCCTGGTCGGCCAATCTGGCAGACGGCGACGAGAGCGCGGGTATGGGCTGGCGGCGCTTCGAAAACCTGCGTTACTTCAAGAACTGGCCAACGATGGGCATCGCCTATGCTGCACCAGATATGCAGGGCGGGAATTTCTGGGGCGTCATCAACCATGACAATGCAGAAGGAATTATTCGCATTGCGGACAATACCCTCACGCGGGGCTTGAAAATGTGGACGTGGGGGTTTCCGTCGCTCACCGGCGAAACCGATGCCCGGAAGGATCCGAACGAGTGGCGGCCGTATGTGGAATTATGGGCGGGCGTGTCAGACCAGTTTTTCCACAGCGCAGACTTTCCCGCACGCAGTGAGGTGTCTATTCCGGAAACCTACAGCCCGACCGTCGGCATGAGCAACGTGACGCATGCGAACGAGAATATGCTGATCAATTTCTCGGCCGAGGCGTCTCGCGCCGTGCTCGAGTTCTTCAGCATCGAACCGGCCATCCCGTTGCTTGTCACGTTGAAACGGGGTGACACGGCTCTGTTCAGCGGGGTCGTGAGCGCCGATCCGAACAACGGAAATCGCATTTCGGCAGCGATTGCCGACGGCCGCAGCGGGCAAAAGATACGGCTAACGATCACGACCACGGAGGGAAAGGAGTTGATCGCCGCCGAAACGGCGATCAAGTGATCTCTTTCGGAATGCCGGTCGAACCCCCGGCGTTGTCACGATCGCGGAACTCCCCCTACGCCGCGTTACCCTTAGCATCCTGGATCGCACGCCACACCCGCTCCGGGGTCAGCGGCATATCGATGTGCTTGATGCCGTAGTCGGAGAGGGCGTCGAGCACCGCGTTTACCACCGTCGACAGGCTGCCGGCGCAGCCGGCTTCGCCGCAGCCCTTGCTGCCGAGCGGATTGGTCGTGGCCGGTACCGGGTGATCGCCGACCGTCATGTTCGGAACGTCCTCCGCGCGCGGCAGCGCGTAGTCCATCAGCGAGCCCGTGATCGGCTGGCCGCTCTCGTCGTAGCGGACATGCTCCATCAGCGCCTGGCCGATGCCCTGGACGACGCCGCCATGAAGCTGGCCCGCGACCAGCAGCGGGTTGATCACCGTGCCGAAATCGTTGACGGCGCTGTAGCGCACGATCTGCACCACGCCGGTCTCAGGATCGATCTCGACCTCGGCGACGTGGCAGCCGTTCGGGAACGCCGAGGGCACCGGCTCGCTGGTATGGTCGACGTCGAGGCTGTCAGGCACGCCGTCCGGCACCTTGCCGTCATGCAGCTTCCTGGCGAGCTCCATGATGTCGATGCTGCGGTCGGTGCCGGCGATGGTGAAGCTGCCGTCGGCGAACTCGATGTCGGCCTCGGAGGCTTCCAGCATGTGCGCGGCGGCGCGCTTGCCCTTCTCGATGACGAGCTTGGCGGCGCCCACGATGGCCATGCCGCTCGCCGTGATCGAGCGCGAACCGCCGGTGCCGTTACCGGTGTGGACGATGTCGCTGTCGCCTTGCTCCAGCTTCACGCTGTCGAACGGCACCCCTAACTGCGCGCACAGCACCTGCGCGAATGCTGATGCGTGGCCCTGGCCGTAATCGAGTGTGCCGGTGATGAGCTGTACCGAGCCATCGGGATCGAACACGATCTTGCCGAGTTCGGGGCTCGGCGGCGCGGTGACCTCGAGATAGGAGCCGACGGCGATGCCGCGCAGCTTGCCGATCTTCTTGCTCTCTTTCTTGCGCTTGGTGAAGTTCTCGTGGTCGGAGATTTCGAGCGCCTTGTTGAACACCGCCTGGAAGTCGCCGCTGTCATAGGTGACGCCGGAGGAGGCCGGGAATGGCATCTGGTTCGGCTTGATGAAGTTGCGCTTGCGCAAGGTCAGCCGGTTGATGCCCATCTCGTCGGCGGCGCGGTCGATCAGCCGCTCCATGTAATAGTTCGCCTCGGGCCGGCCGGCGCCGCGATAGGCGCCCATCAACGTGGTGTTGGTGAGCACCGTCTTGATGTCGACGGCCATCAGCGGCGTGCGGTAGACGCTCGAAAAGTTCTTGCCGGTGTTGAGCGAGAGCGGTCCTGGCGCGACGCCGGTGATGTAGGCACCGAGATTGCCGTAGCCTTCAAGCTTTGCCGCGAGGAAGTGCCCTTCGGCGTCGAGCGCCAGTTCGGCATGGATTTTCTGCGCACGGCCATGGCTGTCGGAGAGGAAGCTGGTCGAGCGCTCATCGAGCCATTTCACCGGGCGGCCAAGCTCCTTGGCCGCGTACAGGATGCACATGTATTCGGGGTAATTGACGTTCTTCATGCCGAAGGAGCCGCCGACATTGGCGGTGAGGACCCGCACCTTCTCGTTCGGCACCTTCAGGTTCTTGGCGAGGTTGGCGCGGTTGCCCGCAACGCCCTGTGTCGGCATCTGGATGGTGTAGCGCTCGGTCTTCTTGTCGTAGGAGGCGAGCCCCACGCGCGGCTCCATCGAGACGACGGCGACGCGGGTGTTCTCGATGTCGACCTTGGTGACGTGGGCGGCACTGGCGAAGGCCGCGTTCACCTTGTCCATGTCGCCATAGTGGTAGTCGAGCGCGACATTGTTCGGGATGTGGTCATAGAGAAGCGGCGCACCGGGCCTGGCGGCTTCCTCGGGATCGGTCACCGCCGGCAGCGGCTCGATATCGAGCTCGACGGCTTCGGCGGCGTCGCGCGCCTGCGCCAGCGTGTCGGCGACCACGAAGGCGACGGGATCGCCGACGAAACGGACCTTGTCGGTCGCCAGCGGCTGCCGGTTGGTCTGGAGCAGGGGGGAGCCGTCGCGGCTCTTCAGCGGCAGGCCGCAGGTGAAGGGGCCGTAGCCGGCGGCATCGAGGTCCTTGCCGGTCCACACCCCCAGCACGCCCGGCATCGCCCTGGCGGCGTCGGTCCCGATGCCGCGGATGAGCCCATGGGCATGGGTGGAGCGGACGACCACGGCATGGGCCTGGCCGGGCAGGTTGAAATCGTCGGTGTAGCGGCCCTTGCCGCGCACCAGCGTATCGTCTTCCTTGCGGCGGACCGGCTGCCCGACGCCGTATTTTTGCAGTGCAATAGCGTTTTCGAGCGTGGACGATTTGGTGTGTTCTTGCATGGAATTGACCTGAAAAGCCGGCAATCGCGCGTTTTGGGGGGCGCCTGGAGGACCGGACCCTCCAAAAATAACCCACGGTCCCGTTCACGACAACGCACGAATGGGCATGGTCCCATGTGATGCGTTGTTGCGCAGGCTTGCCGCGCTGCTAATGTTTCAGGCGAAAAAGCAATTCCAGATCGGCCCCATCGGGCCGCGGAAAGACAATTTGTATGAATGACCACACGCGGCTCCGCGACGGCCATGCGCCGCACGGTGGGCTGGAGGGGTCGATGGCGGCGGTGGCGTTGGCCCCCGAACCGGCCGTCGTCGCGCAAGCGCCGGGAACCGGCGTCTATGCGGCGCTGGACCTCGGCACCAACAATTGCAGGCTCCTGATCGCTTGTCCGACCAGCGACGGCTTTCGCGTGGTCGATTCCTTCTCGCGCATCATCCGGCTCGGCGAGGGCGTCTCGGCGACCGGTTCCATCAGCGAGGCCGCGATCGAGCGCGCCGTCGCCGCACTCAGCATCTGCCGCGACAAGATCAATTTGCGCAAAGCCAAGCGGCTGCGGCTGATCGCGACCGAAGCCTGCCGGGCCGCCTCGAATGCGGAAGGTTTCCGTAGCCGGGTCGCGGCCGAGACCGGCATCGAGCTCGAAGTGATCGACCGCGAGACCGAGGCCTCGCTCGCCGTGCTCGGCTGCGCGCCGCTGGTCGACCCCAGGGGCCGGGGCGCGATCCTGTTCGACATCGGCGGCGGCTCGACCGAGCTGGTGCGGATCGAGCGCGATCCGCAAAATCCGGAGCCGCGCATCAAGGCCTGGATGTCGATCCCGCTGGGCGTCGTGACGCTGGCCGAGCAATTCGGCGGCCGCGACGTCACGCCGGAAATCTATGCCGCGATGGAGCAGGAGGTCGCCAACCACGTCGCACCGTTCGCCGAAGCGCACGGCGGCGATCTCGCCGACATGCACCTGCTCGGCACCTCAGGCACGGTGACGACGCTCGCCGGCATCCATCTCAACCTCGCGCGCTACGACCGCCGCCGCATCGACAGCATCTGGATGAACGATTCCGACATCACCGCGACCATCAGCAAGCTGCTCGGCATGAGCTACGAGGAGCGCGCCAACAACAGCTGCATCAGCGTCGAGCGCGCCGATCTCGTGCTGGCCGGCTGCGCCATCCTCGATGCTATCAGGCGCGCCTTTCCGTTGCCGCGCCTGCGCGTCGCCGACCGGGGCCTGCGCGAAGGCATGCTGGTCGAGATGATGCGCGAGGACGGCGCACTCAGGAGCTGGTGAGATGGCCAAGGACACCACCGGCCGCTTGCACGTCCAGGTCAAGACCGGCGGCAAGCGCAAATTGTCGTCGAAGCTGTGGCTGGAGCGGCAGCTCAACGATCCCTATGTGGTCAAGGCGAAGGCGCTCGGCTATCGTTCGCGTGCCGCGTTCAAGCTGCTCGAGATCGACGACAAATACCGCCTGCTGAAACACGGCATGGCCGTGGTCGATCTCGGCGCTGCGCCGGGCGGCTGGAGCCAGATCGCCGCCAAGCGCGTTGGCTCGGTCGACGGCAAGGGCAAGGTCGTCGCGATCGACCTGTTGGACATGCCCGAGATTGCCGGCGTCGACTTCGCGCAGCTCGACTTCATGGACAACGACGCACCCGCGAAGCTCACTGCGATGCTCGGGGGCGGCGCCGACATCGTGATGTCCGACATGGCCGCCAACACCACCGGCCACCGCAAGACCGACCAGCTCCGCATTGTCGGCCTGATCGAGACGGCGGCCGCGTTCGCCTGCGACGTGCTGAAACCGGGCGGGGCATTCCTGGCCAAGACGTTCCAGAGCGGCGCCGACGCCGATCTGCTGGCCCAGCTCAAGCGCGATTTTGCGACAGTGCGGCATGTGAAGCCCGCGGCCAGCAGGCAGGATTCCTCCGAGCGCTATGTGCTGGCGACGGGGTTTCGCGGCGGGCAGCCGGACCCGGGCTGACGTGTCACGCTCACATGAGCATGACATTCACATCGATAACATCTTGAGCTGATAGATCCATCATCTGCAATTTCAGCGGGTGAGATCAATCCCATGCCGTGCCTTCATCGACAACGCTTGCGCGTTTGCAAGCATCGCCTGTCCCTTGCCTCGGTCTCCTTTCTGGCGTTGGCGTCGCTCGGCTTTGCTTCGGCGACGACGTCGCGTGCAGGGACGTCGATCACGGTCAGCACCCAGAGGCCTTACAATATCGGCCTCAGCGGCAACGACGATCTCGGTGATCTCAAGAAGATCTACCAGAGCGCGAACAGCCCGTCCGAGCAGGCTCTCGACCAGTTCAACCAGATCATCACCGATACCGGCATGAAGCGGACGCGCCTGCTGCTCAGCGATGTCTATTGCGATGTCGATCAGACCGGCGATGTGTTCGGGTACACGCAGGACGGCGTTTTCCATCCGGGCGACTGCCAGCCTCTGGCCTGGCATCTTGAGTGGGCCCTGGGTCGCGGGCTCTCGCCTCACGTGGCGGTCGCGGCCTTCATGCCGCCGCGCCTGGTGCAATACGGACCTGGCGAGAGTTGGAATCGGAACGGGCCGGCTCCGGCACTTTTCCAGAAATACGCCAACGCTCTCGTGCGCTATATCGCGAAGAAATCGTTCGACGGCGGGGCGTCATCCGTCATCTTCGAGGTCAGCAACGAGGCTGATATCGCCGATTCAGCCCCGGAGAACTGGAGCGACACCAATCCATCCGCCTACAGGCTCAAGCCATTGGGGTCATGGGGCCGTTGGCTGTGGTGGATGGATCCGGCCAAGTATGTCCTCAACCAGTGGACCCCGCTGCAGACCCACGTGGTGTCCAAGGCCGAAGATCAGACCTTGTCGTACCCCTACGGGCTTGATGCGCGCCGTCTGCCCAGGCAGCTCTTGCCGGTTCAGAAGGTCTTCTCGCAGGCGATCGTGAACATCAGAAACGAACTCGCCGCCAACCAGAGTTATAAGGGCAAGACGCTGGAAATGGCCGGGCCGGCCCTGGTCGGACTGAGCTTCAACTATTATCCGGCGGAGAATCTTCCGACGCTGGAGGAAGTCTTCCTCGACCAGACCTTCAATCCGCTGGCAGACACCTACTTGGCAAAATTCAACGCGCGGCTCGATCGTTTTTCGTTCCACTATTACGGCTCGACAGACGGCACCGGCGGTTTCGCGTTCTTCGACAATCTGGTCGACAAGGCCAAGGCCAAGCTGGACGCCTTGAAGAAGAACAATGCCAACATGCCCGACGTTAAACTGTTCCTGTCGGAATGGGGCCCTACGGCCTATGAGGCGACTGACGTCAATTATTCGCACAAGGGGGCGGCCTGGACGGCGGCGTTCCTGTCCGAAGCCGTGAAAAAGAAGATATCAATGGGGTCGTACCTCATTATCGGCGACGGCCAGGGGGATCCGAACATCACACCTTTCCTCGGCCAGGCCAGCCTGCTGCACAAGGTGCCGCACGGCGACAAGCCGGCCGACTACTACCCGAAGCCGGTCGCGAACCTCTTCAAGATGTACAACAAGATGTCCGGCCAGCGCGTGCAGGCCGCTCTCACCGGCGGGGCGGGCTCCCACCTCAACGCGTTCGCGACCTGGGATGGCGCTAACTCGACCGCGAACATCATGGTCTACAACTATGATCCGACACGTGTCTTCGGCAACAACATTTCGACCGAGACGCCGGAGGGGATTTCGCTTGAGGTCGACAACCTGCCGTTCAGCGACGGCTCGACCGTGACGATTGAGCGCTACCTGATCGATGCGAATACCAGCAACCTGGCGAAGTTCTATTCCGATCCGACCCACCCCGATCCCAACCTGCAGAGGATATTGCTGCAGCGAACGATCAATAGCGGAAAGCTCGTCCTGACGGGCGACGCGCTCGGGCTGGGTGTCGTGCTCTACCGCATATTGCCGCCGACGGTGGTTCCCTAAATTAGTTGAACGCAAACCAGACCTTGGCGACGAATGTCGCGCCGCACCAGTTCGAGACCAGGCCGTCCGGGTTGGTGATCGGATTGGCGCGGCCGCCCGGCCGCGCATTTGGATCGCCGGTAAAGACGAAGCAGTTTTCCTTCGACAGATTGGTGTCGTAGTAGCGCAGATCTAGGTTGAGCGCCTTGTGCGTGAACGTCACGCCGGCCTGCCAATTGAGATAGGCTGGCAGCGGGAAGCCGCCGAGTTGCGAGGTCTGGTTGCCAAACCAGGAATAGCCGGCGGCGGTGGTGAACGACACGGTCAGGTTCTGCAGCAGAAGCCGCTCCGGCACGTCGAAGCCGACTCCGGCCGCCACATATTGGCTCCAGGCGCCGGTGTTCGAGACGTTCGGAGAATAGGCGTAACCGCCGGCGACGCGGAACTGATCGCCGATGCGTCGATCGCCGCGGACCACGATCTCCCAATAATTGATGCCGTTGGTCTCGCCAGGAAGTCTTTCACCGGGATAGGCGAAATAGGTCGCCCCAAGATCAAAATCGATCGTGGCAATCTGCGGGCGCACGCCGGCGGCAAAGGTGAGTTCGGCGGCCGGTTGGGTCGGCAGCTTGACGGTGGCGACCGTTGTGCCGGCGTAGAGCGGGCCCCATCGCGTCTCGAAGGCGGCGCCGGCTGCGGGGCCATGATCGGACAGCGTGGTCCCGCGATAGATGTAGTCGGATGCAAGCCCCGCGCGAGCGCTGAATTCGAGCTCGTCGGCAGGCGTTGCGTGGGTGGTGTCGGCCGCCGACCAACCGCGGTTGCCGAGGCCGAGCGCCCCTGCCGAGGATTGGGCCAGCGCCAAACCGCCGGTCATGGGTGCAAGCCACAATCCGGCCAGCGCGGCAAATAAGGCGCCGCTTGCACCCCGAAACGATGTTTCGTGTCGCCGCAAGTCGATCATCCTCCCAGAGCGACCGCGATGCCAACCAGCGTACTACCGACAGCCACCATCGCAAGTCCCGCCAATGAAGGCCGCAGCCCGCTACGAACCCCAAAGACGTAACCGCAACAGAACAGCATCACGATGGCGACGGCGTAGGAGACGCGCAGCGCCAGTCTGGCGTCGCTCAGGAACAGGAACGGGATGACCACCGGGAAGGTCGACAGGAAGCTCAGCAGGCAAAGGCCGAGCGCTCCGATCCAGTCGCGCTTCATCAGCCCTGGACCGGGAGCCGGCTCAGGCAATTGTTGCAACCGTTTCCGCATCGATTCCAACTGCTCTACGGGCAGCATGGCCGACAATTCCGGCGGCAGCGCGTCGGCAATGACGCGGCGCGCTGCTTCGGGATCCGGCGCCTTCCGTATCGCGCGGAGGGTCAGAACCTTGTTTCCCCGGTCATTGATGCGCGCCAGCAGATAAAGACCGCCGTCAACGATGCCCCATGCGAGATTGCAGCCGAGTGCGCCGATTAGCATTGTTTGAATATTGATATTGGTCCCGGTCGCGACACCAAGCGAGCAGATGAAGGTAAGGGCCATGATCAGCCCGAACAAAGTCTCCGAGATCCGTTCCATCGGATCAAGTATGCTCCCGAACGAAGTATCCGGTCCCAATAAAGCCATGGCTTGGTCTTCGATCACCGTTTGCAGGTGTCATCGAGGCTCATGTCCGGCTTTCGCTCCTTGAGCTAGGTCAAGGCGGCTGGGCACGAGTGCTGGGCCGATCGGCCGGCGGACGCCGCCCGTGCCCGCCACATCGTGGACGATTTTACGACGTCGGGTTCTGACCGACGTCGCTCGGACCTGATAGCGCCTTAGCCCAGCCGCTGGTCCCGCACGTCCTGCGTATCCTCCGTCGCCGTCTTGACGGCGGCGGTCGCCGCGCTCTTTGCGGCACCCTTGCGGCTGGCGATCTCGACCGCCTTGCGGCCGGAGATCTCGTGGCCGGCATCGGCAGGCATCTGCCAGAAGAACCAGCTCGACGCCGCCGAGGTCAGCGCGATCACGATGAAGGCCGGCGCGAACACGGTGGCGTCGATCTCGCTGACATGGTTGAACCACATCGTCGTTTCCACGCAGGCCGCGCCGACCGCGACGCCGGCGGAGACGGCGAGCTGCTGGTTGACGCTGACCAGCGTGGTGGCGCGGCTCATCTGCGCGGTCTCGACGTCGGCATAGGCCACCGTGTTGATCGCGGTGAACTCCAGCGAGCGGAAGAAGCCGCCGACCACCAGGATCACCAAGATGATGAGCAGCGGCGTCGTCACCGTGAACAGCGCGCAGACGCCGAGGAAGAACGCGCTGACGACCGCGTTCACCGTCATCAAATTGCGGAAGCCGAAGGTGCGGATGATGCGCGCGGCCAGCGTCTTCATGCCCATGGCGCCGAGCGAGGAGCCGAAGGTGACGAGGCCGGAATGGAAGGGCGACAGCCCGAATCCGATCTGCATCAGCAGCGGAAGCAAGAACGGTAGCGCGCCGATGCCGAGCCGGAACATGAAGCCGCCGAAAACGGCCGCGCGCAGCGTCGGCAGCTTCAGCAGCGAAAAATCCAGCACCGGCGAACCCGTCCGCCGCGCATGCAGGACATACAATGTCATCGAGATCGCTCCGCCCACGACCAGGGCCGCGACCGTGCTCCAGGGCAGAAGATTGAGCCCGGCGACGGAGAGACCGAACGCGATGCCGGCGAGGCCAACGCCCGCGAGCACCATGCCGTAAAGATCGAACGGTTCCCGCGTCTCGCTCTTGATGGGATCGATGAAACGCAAGGCCATGAAGATGCCGAGCAGCCCGATCGGAATGTTGATCAGGAAGATCCAGTGCCATGACGCATAGGTCGTGATGAAGCCGCCGAGCGGCGGGCCGATCACGGGACCGATGAGGGCAGGGACCGTCACCCAGGCCATTGCGTTGACCAGCGCGCTCTTGTCGACTGAGCGCAGCAGCACCAGGCGCCCGACCGGCGTCATCATCGCCCCGCCCATGCCCTGAAGGATGCGCGCGAATACGAAATCGGTGACGGAGGTCGAGAGTGCGCAGCCGATCGAGCCGACCATGAACACGCCGACCGCGATCGCGAACACCATGCGCGCGCCGAAACGGTCCGCAGTCCAGCCGCTCGCCGGGATGAACACCGCGAGGGACAGCAGATAGGAGGTGATGGCAAGCTTGAGCGTCAGCGGGCTCGTGCCGATGTCGGCCGCGATCGCGGGCAGCGAGGTGGCGATCACCGTCGAATCCATGTTCTCCATAAAGAGAGCGGTGGCCACGATCAGCGGGATGACGCGTTGCTTGTCGACCATGACGGATTGGTAATGAAAATCAGAAGGAAAGGTGGACTTGCGGCTTATCACCGCCGCTCCGCCGGGACCATTGCGGATCAACGCATAGCACCTAAATCCTGCGTAACAACGGTGTGACCCTCGCCGGCGGGTGCACGCGCTCCCTCGTCATTCCGGGCTCGCGACTTCGTCGCGCCGGGGAATGGCGAGGGGTGGCCGCCGCCCGGCCATCCACGCCGAATTTACTTAAAAAGCCTGTGCATGGCTGGCCGGCGGTCCGATTTGCTTTGATTCGTCGCGTGGCCGTGCTATCGACCCGCGTCAACCCCACCGATGGGCTCCGATTCTCCGGCGATGCCGCAAGGCACGCTGAGGGCGGCGCTCATCCATAGCTATTTGCGGCAGGGCCGCAGGAAGGAGTTGGCAGATGGCCACGGTGCAACTTCAAGGCATTCGCGAAGCCTTTACGTTCGACGACGTGCTGTTGAAGCCGGGCCTGTCGGACGTCATGCCGGGCGAGGTCGACATCCGCTCCCGCGTCACCCGCGCCATTCCGCTCAACATCCCGATCATGGCGTCCGCCATGGACACGGTCACCGAAGCCCGCATGGCGATCGCCATGGCGCAGGCCGGCGGCCTCGGCGTCATCCACCGCAATTTCGATCCCGAGGGGCAGGCCGCCCAGGTCCGGCAGGTCAAGCGCTACGAGTCGGGCATGGTGGTGAACCCGCTCACCATCAGCCCCGAGGCCACGCTCGACGATGCGCTCAAGCTGATGAGCGACCACGGCATCTCCGGCATTCCCGTCGTCACCGGTGCGAGCAAGAACACGCCCGGCAAGCTGGTCGGCATCCTCACCAACCGCGACGTGCGGTTTGCCACCGACCGCCGGCAAAAAGTCTCCGAGCTGATGACGCATGACGGTCTCGTCACCGTGCGCGAGAATGTCAGCCAGGACGAGGCGCGGCGGATGCTGCACCAGCATCGCATCGAGAAGCTGCTCGTGGTCGACGAGCAATATCGCTGCGTCGGCCTGATCACCGTGAAGGACATGGAGAAGGCGGTGGCCCATCCGCTCGCCTGCAAGGACGCGCAGGGCCGCCTGCGCGTCGCAGCCGCCACCACCGTCGGCGACACCGGCTTCGAGCGCACCGAGCGGCTGATCGATGCCGGCGTCGATCTCGTCGTCGTCGACACCGCGCATGGCCATTCCCGTCACGTGCTGCATGCGGTCAATCGCATCAAGCGTCTGTCCAACTCCGTGCAGGTCGTTGCGGGCAACGTCGCCACCACCGAGGGCGCGCAGGCGCTGATCGATGCGGGCGCGGACTGCATCAAGGTCGGCATCGGCCCGGGCTCGATCTGCACCACGCGCATCGTCGCCGGCGTCGGCGTTCCCCAGCTCACCGCGATCATGGATGCGGTGGAAGCTGCAAAGAAGTCCGACATTCCCGTCATCGCCGACGGCGGCATCAAGTTCTCCGGCGACCTTGCGAAGGCGCTCGCCGCCGGCGCCGACATCGCCATGGTCGGCTCGCTGCTCGCCGGCACCGACGAGACCCCCGGCGAAGTGTTCTTGTGGCAGGGCCGTTCCTACAAGGCCTATCGCGGCATGGGCTCGGTCGGCGCGATGGCGCGGGGATCTGCCGACCGCTATTTCCAGCAGGACATCAAGGACACGCTCAAGCTCGTGCCTGAGGGCATCGAGGGCCAGGTGCCCTATAAGGGTCCGGTCGGCAACGTCATGCACCAGCTCGCCGGCGGCTTGCGCGCCGCGATGGGCTATGTCGGCGCAAAGGACATGAAGGACCTGCACGACAAGGCCCAGTTCGTCCGCATCACCGGCGCGGGCCTGCGCGAAAGCCACGTCCACGACGTCACGATCACGCGCGAGAGCCCGAACTATCCGGGCGCGGGTTAGGCGCTCCGCATTCGGCTGCGCGTCGGTTTCGGCGCGCTCGCCTCGATGACGGTGTCATTCCCCGCGGAAGCGGGGAATCCAGTACGCCGCGGCTTCTCGGTTCAATCACAGCCGCCTCTGGAATACTGGATCGCCCGCTTTCGCGGGCGATGACAGCGAGTGTTGGGATTTGCTTCATTCCCACGTACCTCCTAAATGACTGCAACAAGTAGTCAGGAGGAAGCCATGTCCCAAGCCAAGCGCATCGTTCTCGCCGCACGTCCCGTCGGTGAACCCAAGCCATCCGATTTTCGTCTGGAGGAATTCGCAGTCCCGGCGCCCGGCGCGGGTGAAGTCCTGCTGCGCACGATCTGGCTCTCGCTCGATCCCTATATGCGCGGGCGCATGAGTGACGGTCCGTCCTACGCAGCACCTGTGCCGGTCGGCGGCGTGATGGAGGGCGAGGCGGTCAGCGAGGTCGCGGCCTCCAACAATCCTGATTTCGCCAAGGGCGACATCGTGCGAGCCCGTACCGGATGGCAGTCGCACGCAATCTCCAACGGCAAGGGCCTGATCAAGGTCGATCCGAAGCTCGGTCCGATCTCGACCTCCATCGGCGTGCTCGGCATGCCCGGCATG
The DNA here is from genome assembly GCF_056402655.1 of Bradyrhizobium sp. P3_C3. Taxonomy (NCBI): domain Bacteria; kingdom Pseudomonadati; phylum Pseudomonadota; class Alphaproteobacteria; order Hyphomicrobiales; family Nitrobacteraceae; genus Bradyrhizobium; species Bradyrhizobium sp. P3_C3. The sequence goes on from NZ_JBFUGY010000057.1 coordinate 33,013, forward strand.
ACCGCCTATACGGGCCTGCTCGATATCGGCAAGCCGCAGGAAGGCGAGACCGTCGTCGTCGCCGGTGCCTCCGGTGCGGTCGGCTCGGCCGTCGGCCAGATCGCGAAGATCAAGGGCGCGCGCGCGGTCGGCATCGCCGGCGGCAAGGACAAGTGCGACTACGTGGTGAAGGAGCTCGGTTTTGATGCCTGCCTCGATCATCGCGAAACCGATTTCGCCGCGAAGCTGAGGTTTGCCTGCCCGAAAGGCATCGACGTCTATTTCGAGAACGTCGGCGGCGCCGTGTTCGAGGCGGTGTTTCCGCTGCTCAATCCGTTCGCGCGCGTGCCGGTCTGCGGCCTGATCGCCCATTACAACGACACCGAGGCCAAGCCGCCGAAATGGGCGGCCAGCATGATGCGCGCGACGCTGACCAAGCGGCTCACCTTCCGCGGCTTCATCGTCTCCGACTTCGCCAACCGCCATGGCGACTTCCTGCGCGACATGTCCGGCTGGGTCCGCGACGGCAAGGTCAAGTACAAGGAGTTCGTCACCGAGGGCCTGGACAGCGCGCCCGGCGCCTTCATGGGGCTCCTGAAGGGCGCCAATTTCGGCAAGCAGCTGGTGCGGGTCGGGCAAGATAAGGCGTAAAGCGTTTTCGAGCGAAGTGGGTACCGGTTCGCGTGAAGAAAACGCGTCAGACTAGATGCTAGAGCCCGGAACGGGGCTCTAGCTGCAAGGCCTAGTTGCAAAGGCGTCACACCCCGGACATCGATGGTTAACAAAGAGTGACCGATCGGCCACACCTGCCCGCAAAAGCCGCAGGTGTGACCGTCGGTTCATTGACGGCTGAGCGAAGGCATTGAATCATCGCGCATATTTTAGGTGCTGCGATGTTAGAGATTGGTATTTTCAGCGTAATCCTTCTGGCTGCCGGCTATTGGGCGACCCTGTTCGTCATGGGCCGTCGCGACGACGTCATCCATGGCAAGTTCGTCCACGTCGACGAGGAGGGCGATTTCACGCCAGCCGCGATGCCGGCGCCACCACCGCCATTCCCGAAACGTCCGGGCAAAGCTGCGCAGCCTGATAAGGTCCAGCCTGCGAAGGCGGAGGCGAGGCCGGTCAACAGCGATGCGCTGCAATCGCTACTGGCTGCGATCCAGCAGGATCTCAAGACCATCGCCTGATCTGCAACGCTCAGACGCTGCCGCGCTCGACCAGGAACAGCTCGACGGCGAGCCGCTGCTCGGCGCGCGGCGTGCCTGCTAGCCGCGCCAGAAGCAGTTCGCCCGCGATCCGTCCCACGGCCGCCGCATCGAACGAGATGGTGGTGAGACCGGGCGTGATCTGATCGGCGACGTCGTTGTCGCCGAAGCCGAGCAGCGCCAGATCGCGCGGCACCGAGAGGCCGCGGGCGCGGGCCTCGATCAGCGCGCCGGTCGCGAGCAGATCGTTGGCACAGAACACCGCATCGACGTCGCCGCCGCGTTCGAGCAGGGCGGTGAAGGCGGCGCGGCCGTCGGCCAGTCCCGTGATCTCACCGACGCCGATCTCGTGGACGATCTCGAGGCCCAGCTGTGCCGCTGCGTTCCGAAATCCGTCGCGGCGCAGTGCGCCACGGCCGCTGCCGCGGCCGATGAAGGCGACGCGGCGATGTCCGGCTTCAGCCAGCCTGCGCGCCGCCATCGCGCCGGCATCCGCATTGGGCAGGCCGACCAGCATGTCGATGGGGTCGCGCGGAAACGCCCAGGTCTCGATCACGGGAATGCCGAGCTCGAGCAGCGCGGCACGATTCTCCTCGAGCTCGATCACGCCGGTGAACATCACTGCTGCGGGGCGGATGCCGCGCAGCGACTGGATCATCGCGACTTCCTTGGCATAGGAGTAGGAGGTCTGGCCGACCAGCACCTCGAAGCCTTCCGGCTCCAGCGTGGCGGCGAAGCTGCGCACCGCGAGCCCGAACTGCTGGCTGAGGATGTTGGAGACGAAGGCCATCACCACGTTCGACCGCCCCGAGCGCAGCGCGCGCGCATGCGGGTTGGAGGCGTAACCGGTCGCCTCGATCACCTCGAGGATGCGCTCGCGGGTCTCGCGATTGACCTTCTCGGGGTGGCGCAGCACCCGCGACACCGTGATCGGCGCAACGCCCGCGCGCTCCGCGACCTCCTCGATGCGCGGCGGCCGCCCGCTCGCGCTGGCGCGGCCGGGCGGCGCTGGAATGCGCACCACGTCGTCATAACCTGGCTTTGCCTGATCGCTCATCGAATCCCAAGGGTAATCGAAGTCGTTAGCGTCTCCAAAGCTCAGCGCGTCGATAGTTCGTCGCGCGACAGCGCGCGGCCGACCTGGACCAGGCAGTCGCCGCTCTGGCTGTCGGTGTGCAGGCGCTGCGAGATTACGATGCCGTCGGCGGGGAAGCGCAGCACCTCTTCCGGCAACTCCGGGCGCTCGAAATCATGGTACCAGCCGGCGACGTCGCCGGCCGCAACGCGCGTGCCGACCATGACGGCGGGCTCGAACCAGCCGCGCCGCGTCGCGAACACCGCCTGCGCGTGGCTTTGCAGCGCCAGCAATTCGGTGGCGCGCTCGACCGGCGCATGTGGCCCCAGCACCGGCGCCTGGACGATGCCGAGCGCGAGCAGCAGGCGATCGACGGCGCGCGCGGTGAGCGCCATGGTCTGCGGTGTGACGGTGCCGC
>NZ_JBFUGY010000058.1:0-34884 GCF_056402655.1 Bradyrhizobium sp. P3_C3
CCGCCGAAGATGCCGCCGCCGCCGCTGCCGCCGCCGCTGCCACCGAGGCCGCCGCCGCCGCGAAACGTGTTGGTTGTTGGGTTGCCGCCCTTCGCGTTGTTGTTGGCGAAGCTGACATTGCTCAGCGTCACGTCGGCCGACTGGTTGACGAACAGCGCGCCGCCCGCCCCCATGCCGCCGCCGGCGCCGTTGCCGCCGCCCTGGGCGAGGCCTGCGGACAGGATGACGTTGCTGATCGCCACCTGAGGGCGGTCCGCGATGATCGAGCCCGCCACCCCCGCGCTGGTCTGCGTCGCGGTGTCAACGCCGACCATAAAGATGCGCTGCGAATTGTTGCCGCTGATGGTGAACCCGTTGCCGTTGATGGTCACCGAGTTGAAGATCGGCGACAGCGGCCCTGACAGCGTGACATTGGTCTGCAGGTTGATGATGAAGCCGCCGGGGGGCGTGGAAGCATTGATCTGCGCGAGCGCGGCGCTAAGCGTGCCGGCGCCGCTAGTCGAGCCCCCCGAGGTGGTGCCGGTGTCGTTGGCGACCGTGACGTTGATCACCGTCTGGGCCTGCGCTCCGGTCGCGAGCGCGCCGAGCAAGACGCCGGCGAACAGCGCCGCGCGCGTCATCGCCGCGCGCATGGTCGCCGCAAAGCGGCTAATCGATCGCTTGCGCCCAACAACGGCCGCGCCGGTTTCCAGCGCGCCTTCAGACGCTACAAAATAAGACAACCCAAACCTCCCCGCAGCCCAAATAGCGACCGTTGAAATTCCATTGCGCCGTTGCGGCGCCGGTCGCGCATGGACCCGTTAAGCGGGGCTCTGTGGAATCAGGTTTAGCGGGGGAACATCGCGGAGTCCGACCAATATCGGCATCCAACAAAGCGCGCCGCCGTATTTGGCCGACTGCGTCACTAATATCACAGGAGGAACGCGGATATCGACATCACCAGTTGGCTTTGGAGAGGCGTCGTTCGGGAAGCCGCCACCTCACCACGCATACCGCACGACGCCCTTGCCGGCGTAGCTCCTGGTGAGCTGAGAGAACTCGCCTTCGAAAGTGCCGGCGGCGGACCAGCCGTTCAGCCATTTCTTCTCGGCAGAGGCGGTGACGAGCGCGGAGTCGGTGGCTTGCGCGGCGCCGCCAACGACAAAGGATGCCCCCGGCAGCGTCTGGAACGTCGCACCGATATTGCGGCCGGGGTTGAAATCATGCGCCCATGCCAGGCGCCCTCGCAGCGTGAAGATTCCGTCCGCCATCGCATATGATTTGTCGCTGCGAAGGCCGAGCTCGCTGCGCGTATCAGTGACACTCTTCGAGGCGTAGGCGAGCGCAAAGGTGTTGACGCCGGTTACCGCCTGCTCGGCATAGGCCGGCAGGTCGAAGGTGGTGAACTGTCCTGCCGCGTAGGGCGTGATGCCGATGCCGCCCATCCACGGGCTGACAAAGCGATAGCCGCCTTCGACGCGACCCGAGAAGGCATTGGCGTTGAACTGCGCGCGCAACTGGTCGATGCCGGCCACCGTCACGGTGCGGTTGGTGGTGATGTCCTGCCAGCCATAGGCCAACGCGCCGGAGAGATACGCCGCACCCGCATTGTGCCGGACGAAGGCGCCGGCCTGGAACAGGTCAGATCGGCCAGAGCCGCCATTGACGACGCTGAAGTTCGTACCACCGCCGGCGAGCGCAAAGCCCGCCAGCGTATTCGGCGAGATACGGTAATCGGCGCCGACCGCGATGCCTGCGATGCGGCTGGTCGTGTTGTTGGAGCCGAGTGTCGTGTTGCCGTCCGTGGTCTGCGAGCCGCCATAGCCTGCCGCCCACACGCTCCAGCGCTGCGCGAACGGATCGGCCATGACGGGCGCCTGGGTGAACATCGCATTGGCGTCCCGCGCCGCACCGGAACGCGGTCTGTCCGGTGAGGCGTAGGCCGACGCGCCCGCGGATGATCCCGCTGAAACGCCATCGCCGCGACCGTCGATGAAGGGATCGGTCAGCACCCCCATGAACTGGTTCATTGCGTTGAAGGTCGTCTGCTGCGAGCCGGTCGCGGTCTCGCCGGAGGTTTGCGACAGCGCGGCTGAAAGATTGCTGCCGGTGAGACCAAACAGCGCGACAAAGCCCGGCGGCAGCGCGCCGCCATTGTTGAAGAAGTTGTTGAGCGTGGATGTGACGGTCTGCCCATTGCCCGGCAGCGAGGTGCCGGCGCCGAGCGAGGCCGTGAGGTTCAGCAACACATCGGACAGCGTGTAGCTCAGGCCGACAGTGAAACCGGGCAGGCTGCTGCTCACGCCGCTGAAGGTGGTGCCGCCGAGGCCGCCGGCCGCCGACAGGATGGTGTAGCTCTTGCGGACATAGGTTCCGGGCAGGAAGCTCGTCTGCACGGTGCCGCCGGTCAGGCTCGCGATGCCCGTGACATTGGCGCGGTCGGCGGCCGATGGCGAGACCTCGACGCGGTAGATGCTGCCGGCGCCGAACGCCAGATCGCCGCCGACCGTCAGCGTGCCGATCGAATTGCCGGGCGCGAGCACGCCGCCGGCGTTGACGGTGGTATTGCCGACGGTGCCGTTGCCGCCGAGCGTGCCACCGGCATTGACCGTCACCGCCGAATTGGCGATGGAGCCGTTGACCGCCAGCGTGCCGCCATTGACCGTGGTCGGCCCGCCATAGGTGTTGGTCGCGGTCAGGATGGTGGTGCCGTTCTCCACCGTCACCGACCCCGCGCCAGAAATGACCGGGGCGAATGTGTAGTTCGAGGCGGTGTGGTTGAAGACGATGCTGCCGGTGCCTGCCCCGAACACGACCGAGGGCGTGGTCAGCGTGCCCGGCGCGGCCGCGGCCTGACCGGAGGCGGCGCCGATATTGAGCGTGCCGGTCGAGCCGAGGTTAAGGGCGATTTGCATGCCCGAAGCCGCCGAGACGGCGCCGCCATTGGCGATCGTCAGCGTGCCGGTGCCGGAATAGCCAACAAAGAGCGAGCCGGAATTGGTCCAGGACGAGCCGGCGCCATCAACCGTCACGGTGCCGGTGCCGGCAAAGAGCCCGAGATAGACGATGGTGGCGTTGCTCACCTTGCCGCCGTTCCGGATCGTCAGCTTGCCGATACCGGAACCGCCGACCCAGAGGTCGCCGGAATTGGTCCAGGACGAGCCGGCGCCATCAACCGTCACGGTGCCGGTCGAATAGTAGCCGAGGAAGCCGTAGTTGTTGCTCACCGTGCCGCCGTTCTGGATCGTCAGCGTGCCGGCGCCGGAATAGCCAACAAAGAGCGAGCCGGAATTGGTCCAGGCCGAGCCGACGCCATCAACCGTCGCTGCGCCGGTCGAGCCGGCATTGAAGCCGAGAACGCCGGTGACGTTGCTCACCTTGCCGCCGTTCCGGATCGCCAGCGTGCCGGTGCCGGACCCGCCGACCACGAGGCCGGAATTGGTCCAGGAGGAGCCGGCACCGCCAACCGTCACGGTTCCGGTCGAGCCGACATTGTTGCCGAGATAGCCGGTGTTGCTGCTCACCGTGCCGCCGTTCCGGATCGTCAGCGTGCCGGTGCCGGAATTGCCGACAGAAAGATCGCCGGAATTGGTCCAGGACGAGCCGACGCCATCGACCGTCACGGTGCCGGTCGAGCCGGTATTGATGCCGAGACCGCCGGTGACGTTGCTCACCTTGCCGCCGTTCCGGATCGTCAGCGTGCCGGCGCCGACATAGCCGACCTCGAGGTCGCTGGAATTGGTCCAGGACGAGCCGGCGCCATCCACCGTTACGGTACCGGTCGAACCGAAATTTTGGCCGAGAACGCCGGAGGCGCTGCTCACCGTGCCGCCGTTCCGGATCGTCAGCGTGCCGGTGCCGGAATTGCCGACAGCGAGGTTGGTGGAATTGGTCCAGGCCGAGCCAGCGCCATCGACCGTCACGGTACCGGTCGAGCCGACATTGGACCCGATCAAGCCGATGTTGGTGTTGCTTACCGTGCCGCCGTTCTGGATCGTCAGCGTGCCGGTGCCGTAATAGCCGACAGCGAACAAGTTGGAAGCGGTCCAGGCCGAGCCGGCGCCATCAATCGTCGCGGTGCCGGTCGAGCCGGCATTGAAGCCGACATAGCCGTTGAAGTCGCTCAAGTTGCCGCCGCTCTGGATTGTCAGCGTGCCGGTGCCGGAAATGCCGACAAAGACAGTGTTCGCTTGCGCGCCGGCCGCTCCGACCACTGTGGCATTGGGCGCGACCGTGTCGATATTCACGTCGACCGCGCTGGTTGGAACGCCGGCCGACCAGTTGCCGGCGGTGAACCAGTCGGTTGAGGTGGCGCCGGTCCAGTCGGTGGCGCGCGATGGCGTCGATGTCGCCAGGACCAGTCCGAGCGCCACCGTGGAGCTGGTGCCCAGCAGGCGACGGGACAACGCGGCCAAGGTCAGCGCCGCAAAGCGGCTAATCGATCGCTTGCGCCCAACAACGGCCGCGCCGGTTTCCAGCGCGCCTTCAGACGCTACAAAATAAGACAACCCAAATCTCCCCGCAGCCCAGATAGCGACGTTTGAAATTCCGTTGCGCCTTTGCGGCGCCCGTCGCGCATGGACCCGTTAAGCGGGGCTCTGCGGTATCAGGTTTAGCKGGGGAACATCGCGGAGTCCGACCAATATCGGTCATCCGACAAAGCGCGCGCCATATTTGGCCGATTGCGTCATTAATATCACAGGAGGAACGCGGACAGGAATATGACCGTCACCAGTTGCCTAAGAGGCGAGGTCCGTTGCGGGTCATTCGCGACCGGGTCGAACCAGTTAGCGGCGCCTCGCAGGGCCAATGCGGCTTGATGGTATCACCGCGGACATGATTCAAGCTCCGAAACTGGAGCCTCGAATCATGCACTACGAACTCAGACGCACCGAGGTCATCCGGCTTTTCAGCGCAGGGCCGGGAGCGGAGCCCACTCGCCGCATGATGCCATCATGCCCCTGTTTTGCCCGACGGGTCAATTGATTTTCGTAAAATACGAACCTAGTGATTTCGACGACTTGGCTACTGTGCATGGGGTTGTTTTTGACTTTTTTGTTTCGTGCGATCCCGGGCGGCCCTCCTCATGTTGTGGTTCAACGGCCCGTGCCGGAGCTGGTTCATCCTTGGGGCCCCTTCGAACCCGACGGCGCAAGCCCACGACAAAGCGGCATGAACCAGACAGAGCCTTCAGCCGAAGCGCAGATCGCAGCGATCATCGCCAGCGCTGCAAAGCAGCCGCTGCTCGATGCGGCCTTCGAGCTCTGGTGCCGGCGCTACCGGCTCGACACACTCGACGGACGCCCGACCGACGAAGAGGTGCGCGTCTATCGCACCCTCACCCCGCAGCAGATGGCCGAGAAATACCGCTACGACCGCGACCACGCCCATGAGGGACCGATGTTCGGTTATGTGAAGCGCGCCCATCCACGCGCCGATGACGCAGCAATCCGGCAGGCCATCATCACCGCCGTGAAGTTCGAAGATGCCACCTTCGAGCACTTCAACTGGATAGGCGATTTCTGGGGGTGCGTCGTGCGCGCCGTCGCGCGCGCGGCCGCTCAATATCCGGACTTTCTCGAGACGACTTATCGCGACGCCCGCAACAACGTCGCCTACTACTACAAGTGAGCTAGAAGCACAGCGTGGTGACGAGCTTGCCCTGCTTGTCCTTGATCGCATAGGGGCAGCGCAGCCGCTCCAGCGCCTTCTTGGCGTCCTCGTCGCCGAGCGCGGCAGCGCGCTCGTAATAGGCCTTGGCGGCGTCCTTGTCCTTGGCACCGCCGCGGCCTTCCTGCGCGAAGGCGCCCATCCGCTCCAGCGCGCCGGGATGGTTCTGCGCCGCCGCCTTCTCGAACATCGCGCGCGCCGCGACGTCGTCCCTCTCGCCGCCGTTGCCGTTGGAGAGCATCAGGCCGAGCTGGTACTGCGCCTCGGCGTTGGTCTCGGCCGCCCTGCCGAGCAGAGCGCGCGCCTGCGCGGGATCGGCCGGCGCAGCACCGCCGGCGCCGCCGAGCGCGGCAAGATTGCTGACACCGCGAGGATTGCCGGCCTGCGCAGCCTTCTCGAACAGCTTTCGCGCTTGTGCTTCGTCTTTCGCGACACCGGAGCCGGTGCCGTAGGCGACGCCGAGTTCGACCATCGCCGCGCTCGATCCCTTGTCGGCCGCCTTGCGCCAGGCGGCGATCGCCTCCGCCGTCTGCCGGTTGGCGGCATAGGCGCGGCCGAGCGCGAACATCGCGCGCCGCGACGACGGTGCGGCCTGCTTGCAGAATTTGACGGCGGTCGCAATGTCGGAGGCAGCAAGCTCGGTCACGCCCTTCACATCGGCCGGCTTGTCGGGATCGCTGGGATCGGCGGCCAGCCGATCGCACAGGACGAGATCGGCCGATTGGGCATGCGCCGATAACGGCGCTGCAAGCGTGAGGAGAATGGCAAGGAGACAAGTCCGCATGGGCGCCACGTTGCGTCTCTGCTCCGGCAAATTCAAGGCTCGAGTCCCGATTGGCGCAGCACCGGGACGACCTCCGGCGATGCCAGATAGCGCAGCAGCCGATCGGCCGCTTCGGCATGTCTGGCGTTGGCCATGCGGCCGGCGGAAAACACGGCCGGAGTCTGCAAATCGTGCGGGATCGGGCCGACGACCTCGATGCCCTCGACCTGCTTCAGCTCACTGATCTGCTGCACGGCGAGGTTAGCCTCACCGCTGACGAGCCGCTCCGCCGTAAAGCCCTGCTCGACGATGGTGGCCTTGGCGTTGATCTCGGCTGCGATGCCCCATCGCTGGATCAATTGGGCGAAATAGACACCGCTCGCGCCCAGCCGCGAATAGGCGACGGATCGCGCCGCGAGCAGCGACTTGCGCAATGCAGCTTCGCTGGAGATGTCGGGATGCGCCTGCCCTGCCCGCACGGCGATGCCGACGAAGGAGCGCGCCAGATCGGCCGCGCTACCTGCGGCCACGCGGCCCCCGCCGATCATCTCGTCGAGCCCCTCACGGGTCAGGATCACGAGATCGGCGGCCTCGCCGTCGCGTAGCCGTTTCAGCAGTGCCAGGGTTGGCGCGAAGTCGGCATCGACATGGAGGCCGTGAGCGGCCTCGAAGGCGGAGGACAGGCTGCGCATCGCGCCCATCAGGCCGAGCGTCGAGAGCATGCGAATTTTTTCCATGGGCTATTCCTGTCGCGATCAGGCGCGGTGCATCAGCTTGAGCGCGGCGGTCAGGCGCAGGCTGCGCTTGCCGGCGAGCGCCGTTGCCTCCAGCACCGCCTGCTCCGCGTCATAGGTGCCGGAGAAACCGATGCCGACCTCGTGGCCGCCGAAGATCGGATCGTCCTTGGCCGGCGTGTGCTCCTGATTGAGGATCTGGCCCTTCCAGCGGCCATTCGCAGCAGTGTAGCTGCCGAGATAGTAGAACGAGGCATCGCCGCCGAGGATGCGGCCCTGATTGAGCAGCATCACGCCGGTGAGCCCGCCATCGACGCCGTCGAGCATGCGCAGGTGCACCGAATAGAGACCATCGGCGATGCCGGCCTCGCCGACGCCGCCCGCGATCGGCACCTCGTCTTCGGTGATCGGCGTCATCACCGACTGGAACGGCACGCCCGGCAGCTCTTTCAGCTCGCCCTTGAAGCGATAGAGATCGCCGTCGGCCCAGCCTTTCGCAAGCAAGGTCGCATCGTCGGTGCCGGCCATGGCGCGGTAGTTGGGGTCCGGGTTGTGGCGGACCGTCTTGATGACGATGTCGACGCCGGCTTCGGTCCTCTCATAGCTGCCGATATGGGCGAAGGCCGAATTGCCGCCAAGCATCTTGCCATTGCCGGCATGCATCACGCTCCGGCCGACCGCGTCGCCGAGCTGAAATCGCACCTTGTAGAAGCCTTCAAACACCAGCCGTGTCCCCGGCCCCGCGCATCCCGGGGCATTCTATCCCGGTTTCGCCGGCGATGGACAGACTTCAAGCCGGCATGGCCGGCAGACCCACAACAACGGCTGTCATCGGAATGCAAAAATCCGCCGGAGCCTTTTCGGCTCCGGCGGATTGAAGACCAACCCGGGCCAGCCCCCCGGCCCGGGCCGGGAGGATCCTAGGCCGCGGCCTTCTTGTCGGCCGGCACGGACGCGATCGTCTTCAGGATCTGCGAAGCGATCTGGTATGGGTCGCCCTGCGAGTTCGGACGGCGGTCTTCCAGATAGCCCTTGTAGCCGTTGTTGGCGAAGGAGTGCGGAACGCGGATCGAGGCGCCGCGATCGGCAACGCCGTAGCTGAACTTGTTCCACGGCGCGGTCTCGTGCTTGCCGGTCAGACGCTTGTCGTTGTCCGGGCCGTAGACGGCGATGTGGTCCATCAGGTTCTTGTCGAAGGCCGCCATCAGCGCCTCGAAGTACTCCTTGCCGCCGACCGTACGCATGTACTCGGTGGAGAAGTTGGCGTGCATGCCGGAGCCGTTCCAGTCGGTGTCGCCGAGCGGCTTGCAGTGGAACTCGATGTCGATGCCGTACTTCTCGGTCAGGCGCAGCATCAGGTAGCGGGCCATCCACATTTCGTCGGCGGCCTTCTTGGAGCCCTTGCCGAAGATCTGGAATTCCCACTGGCCCTTCGCGACTTCCGCGTTGATGCCTTCATGGTTGATGCCGGCAGCCAGGCAGAGGTCGAGATGCTCTTCGACGATCTTGCGGGCAACGTCGCCGACGTTCGAGAAGCCGACGCCGGTGTAGTACGGACCCTGCGGGGCCGGATAGCCGGAGACCGGGAAGCCGAGCGGACGGCCGTCCTTGTAGAAGAAGTATTCCTGCTCGAAGCCGAACCATGCGCCGGCGTCATCGAGGATGGTGGCGCGCTTGTTGGAGGCGTGCGGGGTCTTGCCATCGGGCATCATGACTTCGCACATCACGAGCACGCCGTTGGTGCGCGCGGCGTCCGGGAACACGGCGACCGGCTTCAGCACGCAATCGGAGCTGTGGCCTTCGGCCTGCTGCGTGGAGGAGCCATCGAAGCCCCAGAGCGGAAGCTGCTCGAGCGTCGGGAACGACGCGAATTCCTTGATCTGTGTTTTGCCGCGCAAGTTCGGAGTCGGCGTATATCCGTCGAGCCAAATGTACTCGAGCTTATACTTGGTCATTGAGCCTCTCTGTAGATGATGCGAAAGGTGGGGTTGAGAGCCCCCGCACGTTTGTACCCGGCCATCATCGGCCGACCCTCTACAAGCATTTTGCGTGCCAAAAGGCCGCAGCGCGGGAGGTTTTCCACCGCGGCCGGGGTCGGCCCGCCGACGGCAAACCATCCCCGGCGGCGTGCGTCATAGCCGCGCACCTTCGCGTGAAGCTGCACTGCAAAAATCCCGCGGAAAACGCCTGATTCTGGAGCAGACGCACCGTTGCCGGAGGTTGCCGATGAAACGCGCATCAACGTCCGGCAACTTTCGCAAAGTCCTGCGCCCTGCCTAGCAACCTTTGGAATGGCCCAGGCGTTAGCCACCGACACGGTGCCTTAGGGGATGCAGAGGGTCACATGCCTACAGATTGGGCAGCAACTGATTTCCTTTTCAGCACTTTCCAATTCGGGATGCGCGGCCGATATGGGGAATCCAGTAACCACAATCGAACGAGTCGGGCGCACCATGGAGGCCAAGGCGCTTCGACCCAGGAGCAATCGCAATGATGAATAATGGTCTGAATCACGGATCTGCAACGATCTACCAATTCCCTGTCGGGGGCCGCGCGGCTCTCGCCGGACGCCGCTATGGCGACACCCGCCTTCCCGCCGATCATGCTTCGCTTCCTGCGAACGTCTCGATCTGCAGCGACAGCTGGTACCACCAGGATGCGGTCGACGAAGCAAAGCCCAAATGGGAACGCTAATGTTTGTGTTTGGTATGATACCGCCGCGCTCGCGCAAGCGTCCGACGGAAGTTTGAAAAAGGGTCGAAACAACGAGGTTTCGGCCCTTTTTGATTCCTGCTGGACTCCCGGCTAGAGGGCGGGCTTTTCGATCACCGTGCAGGAAGTGACCGGCCGCTTCAGATGCTGGACCGTGGTCGCTCCGGTCTTGCCGATCCTCAGCGTGATCCCTGCCCCCGAATAGCGGGTGCCAGAAAGCGCCAGCCGCTTCTTCAGCGTGACAGGTTCGCCGTCGATCTGGAGGAAGGCGCGTTTGTCATCGTCATAAAATCCCACGATGAACTGCGTACCATCGGCACAGCGATAGGTCCGGAACGTCTGCGCATCCGCCTGTCCCGCACCGATAATTCCGCCCGACAGCATGGTGATCGCCAAAACAATGGCCTTGTGCCGGCCCATGATTGCCCCCTGAATGCACTCAAGGACGCCGTAGTGCGTCCAGTGGAAACATAACCCAAGCTGATCTCATGCCAGATTCCCCTGCCCGCCACCTCGCCCTGCAAGGCGCCAGCAATTTTCGCGACCTCGGCGGCTATCCGACCATCGATGGCCGCACCACGCGCTGGCGCCACATCTTCCGCTCCAACCATCTCGGCCAGCTCACGCCCGCCGACGTCGAGATCGTCCGCGCGCTGGGCGTGCGCAGCGCCTTCGATTTTCGCGGCGTCGAGGAGCGCGCGGCCGGTGTCTGCGTCGTGAACGAGATCACGGTGCATTCACTGCCGATCGAGCCGTCGGTCGTGGCCGCGCTGCGCGCCGAGCTTGCCAAGGGCACGCTCACCGCACCGGTTGCGCTCGAGCTTATGCGGGAGTCCTACCGCAACTATGTCCGCCACAACACGCACAGTTTTCGCGCGCTGTTCGGCCATCTGCTGGAAGACCGCGCGCCGCTGGTGATCCACTGCACCGCCGGCAAGGACCGCACCGGCTTTGCAAGCGCGCTGATCCTGCATGCGCTGGGCGTGGCCGACGAGGTCATTGCCGAGGACTACCTGTTGACCAACCAGCACTACAAGCGGGACGCATCGAACGCTTCCGATCTTCCCGCCGACGTCCTCGATGCGATCGGCAGCGTCGAAGCCTCGTATCTTGGTGCTGCCTTCGAGGCCGTCTCCAACGAATATGGCGATCTCGAAACCTACTTGCGCGACGGCCTCAAGCTCGGCACACCGGAGCAAACCGCGCTGAAGGCGCGTTATCTGCAATCGTAAGCGGCCGCGCCGGGAGAACGACGATGCAAGGCAAGGTTCTGATCGTGACGGGCGCGCTCGGCGCACTTGGCAAGGTTGTCGCCGAGACGGCGTTGGCGCGCGGCGCGCGCGTGGCCGGCATCGATCACGCGCCCTCGCAGATGTCGGCAACGCCCGAACGCATCGAGATCGGCGGCGTTGATCTGTCCGACCCAGCACAAGCGAAGACGGCGGTCGAGGCGGCGGCAAAGCACTTCGGCAGGCTGGATGCGCTGATCAACATCGCCGGCGGCTTCGCGTTCGAGACCGTGGGCGACGGCGACATCAAGACGTGGCAGCGCATGCATGCGCTCAACGTGCTGACGGCCCTCAACACCTCGCACGCGGCGCTGCCGCATCTCGCCGCGTCCGGGGCTGGCCGCATCGTCAATATCGGCGCCATTGGCGCGCTTCAGGCAGGTTCCGGCATGGGCCCCTATGCGGCGTCGAAAGCCGGCGTGCATCGCCTCACCGAGGCGCTTGCCAACGAGTGGAAGGGCAAGGTGACCGTGAACGCGGTGCTGCCGTCGATCATCGACACCAAGGCCAACCGCGCCGACATGCCGAAAGCGGATTTCTCCAAATGGGTGACACCGCAGGAACTCGCCGAGGTGATCCTCTTCCTCACCAGCGATGCCGCGAGCGGCGTCACCGGCGCGCTGATCCCGGTGAGCGGCCGGGTTTAGTCCGGCACCAATAGCCGCAGATTTCCTTTGAAGCGGATGCTCTGCTTGCCGGCGAGCGCAATGCCTTCGCCGTAGGCGGTCTCGCCGGTGTAGGTGCCGCTGAAGCCGATGGTCACGACCTTGCGGCCCCACACCGGGCGCTCGTCGAACGAGGGCGAGTGTTCCTCGTTGGTCAGCTCGCCCTTCCACTTGCCGTCGGCCGAGGTGTAGCTGCCATAGGCGAAGAAGAATGAATCGCCGCCTCGCATGGTGCCGTCGCGCAGGACCATGACGCCCTGGTTGCCGCCCTGGACGGCATCCAGCATCTCGATGCGAATGTGATAGAGGCCATTCCTGATTGTCATCTTCGTAAAGCGCCCGACTGTCCCGGTCGCAGGATAACCGCACCGTCGGTTCCCGATCAAATGGCGCAGAGCCACAACTGCGTTCCGGGCTAAACTGGCCGCAACTGATTCTCGGATCGGAACGCAAGACCCGGACGCTTTCCTTGGAAACCGCGCTTTATCTACCCGTCAAACGCTTCCTCGAAGAGCTCGGCTTCACGGTCAAGGGCGAGATCGGCGGCTGCGATCTCGTGGGCCTCAGCGCCGGTGATCCGCCTGTCGTGGTGATTGGCGAGCTGAAGCTCGCCTTCAATCTCGAGTTGATCCTCCAGGCGGTCGATCGTGCATCGGCAGCCGATGAGGTCTGGATCGCCGCAAAAATGTCGATCCGCGGCAAGGGACGCGAGAGCGATGCGCGTTATCGCAACCTCTGCCGCCGCCTCGGCTTCGGTATGCTTGGGGTCACTGACCGCGGCCAGGTCGAGGTGCTGGTGAAGCCGCCGACGGCAGCGCCGCGCCGCGAGCCGAAGGTCCGTTCGCGCCTCGTCGCCGAGCATCAGCGCCGCCAGGGCGATCCCGTGCTCGGCGGCAGCACCCGCGCACCGATCATGACGGCCTATCGCCAGCAGGCGCTGGTCTGTGCGTCGGAACTCGTCGGCGGGCCACGAAAGGTGCGCGAATTGCGCAAGCGCTGTCCCGATGCCGGCAAGATCTTGCTTAACAATGTGTATGGCTGGTTCGAACGTGCGGACCGGGGAATCTACGGGCTGACCGAGGCCGGACACGCGGCGCTGAAACGCTGGCCGCAGGCACCGATGAAAGAAACGCCCCGCGAGGCATCGCCCCCCTAGCGGAAATCACGTCGGGAGACAGCGCATGATCGTTGTGACTGGCAGCGTAACGGTCCGCACCGAGACGTTCGACGAGGCGCGCCGCCTGAGCCTCGAGCATGTTCATCGGTCGCGACAGGAACCCGGCTGCATCTCCCATGGAGTGCATGTCGACTGCGAGAATCCGCTCAGGCTGGTGTTCTTCGAGCAATGGGCCGACCGCGCCGCGCTCGCCGCCCACTTTGCGGTACCTGCATCCGGCGAGTTCGTGCGCACCTTGCGCTCGCTGGCCACGGGGCCAACCACGCTCGACCTCTATGAGGCCGACAGGCTCGAAAAGCTGTGAGCGCATAGCTGTGATGCCACACCAAATTCATATTGCAATGCAACATCTCCGGCACTAGGTATCCCGGCATCAAACCGAGGCCGTTATGAGCGCAGACTGGAACACCAAATATGGCACGCGGCGCGTGCGCCACGATCCGCCGACCCTGGACGAGGCGATCTTCGCCGCCGTCGGCATCACCGACGATCATGAGCAGCAGGCCGAGATCGCAGCAGCGCTGATGGGGATGCCGATCGAAATCGTGCAGGCCGAGGTGAAGAAGCAGGCCCGCACCAACGGCCGCATCACCGCCACACGCGTGATCGCAGGCGAACAGGGTGCGCAGCGCTCGGTGGTGGTCGAACGCCGTGTCGTCCGCCGCTTCGGCAACGACAAGCGCACCGGTACCTGAGCGCTCAATTCCCTATCCCCAATACGAAAGCGGACCGGTTTTGCCGGTCCACTTTTTTGATTCCAGTCCGCGTTGGGATTTAGGCGGCGCGATTGCCGTACATGCTGGAGATGATCTTCCAGCAGGTCGAGTTGAAGCTGAGAAGAGCGCGGCCGGCCGTGAAGGGCGAGGCCGCGAGTTCAGCGAGCTCGGCCTCGGGCGTCTTGGCGAGATCGATCGTGCCGGTCGATTCGCCATGGCGGAATTGCAGATTCGCTCCGAACTTCCTGGCGAGCGCCCGCATGGCGCGATTCTCGGCGCCGGTCGTGATGCGCAGGCGCTTGTAGCCTTTCCAGCGCGCTTCCGCGATCAGCCGGCTGAACAAGATGGTGCCGACATTCTGGCGCCGTGCCGAGGCTTCCACGCTGAAGGCGACCTCGGGCAACGAATCGTCCTCCGGCGGATGCAGCTCGGCCGCACCGCGGACCACGCCGTCGACGATGTAGGCGACAATCACGGTGCCATCCTCGGCGCAGCGGGCGGCGTAACGCTCGATGAAGCTGTCGTCGAGAAAGCCGTTGAAACGGTCGTGCCGGCTTGCGGAATCAAGCCGCAGGAGGTGATCGCGCAGAAGCGGCAATTCTTCCTGCTGGCTCAAGGTCCGCACATAGCCCGGAACGGGCGTCGTGCGGGTCGTGTCTTCAAGTATCACGTCAAAACTCCTCTTGGTGTCCCTCGAGGAGGCGTTCGAATCCCTAGGTCCCCAATATTGTGCGTCGCAGCATATTTTTCAAGACGGGTACCTGCCCAAGTTTCAGGCATCGAAAGCGACCAATTCGTTAATAAAATCAAGCCCCCGTAGTCATACGAGGACCAGCTGAGTCTGGGTCACCACGGCAACCAGCTTGCCGTCCTCGGTCTCCAGCCGGGTGCTCCAAACCTGGGTCCGCCGTCCCCGATGGACCGGTGTAGCCGTGGCGATAACCGTGGTTCCCTCCTTCGCCCCGCCGATGAAGTTGGTCTTGCTCTCGAGCGTCGTGGTGCCCTTGGCATCCTCCGGCAGATTGATCACGGTCGCGGCAGCACCGACGGAATCGGCGAGCGCCATCACCGCGCCGCCGTGGATGGTGTGGTGGAGCGTGCAGAGGTCGGGCCTGACCGTCATCCGTGCCACCACGCGGTCCTTCTCGGCCTCGACGAATTCGACGCCCTTGAGCTCGGCAAACGGCATCTTCATCGCTTTAAGTTTCTCGAGCGGCGTCATCGGATCTCCTCCCAATTCATTGTTGTCTCAGCGTGAATTGCTTCGGGCGGCAAAGCAATGACGTCCGAGGTAATGGCCCTGCTGACATCGGCGACGGCATTTGCGCATATGCTCTTCCCATGCGCCACTTCCCGCCCCGCCGCATCGTCTGCCTGACCGAAGAGACGGTCGAAACGCTGTACCTGCTCGGCGAGCAGGACCGCATCGTCGGCGTCTCCGGCTACGCCGTCCGCCCGCCCCAGGTGCGGCGGGAGAAGCCGCGGGTGTCGGCCTTCGTCTCCGCGGACATTCCGAAGATCCTGGCCCTGGAACCGGAGCTGGTGCTGGCCTTCTCGGACCTCCAGGCCGGCATCGTCGCCGATCTCGTGCGCGCGGGCGTGGACGTCCATGTTTTCAATCAGCGCGACATCGCCGGAATCCTGGCGATGATCCGCACACTCGGCGCGCTGGTCGGCGCGGCTGAGCCCGCCGAGGTACTCGCTCACGGGCTTGAACGGCGCCTCGCCGAGATAGCGGCAGCATCTCGCCCCTCGGCGCGGCCAAAGGTCTATTTCGAGGAATGGGACGATCCGTTGATCTCCGGCATCGGCTGGGTGTCCGAGTTGATCGAGATCGCCGGTGGCGAGGATGTGTTTCCGGAGCTGCGACATCGGCAGGCGGGAAAGGATCGCATCGTCTCGGCGGAGGCGGTGCGCGAGTCAGCACCCGACGTGATCCTCGCCTCCTGGTGCGGCAAGAAGGTCGTCCCTGCCCGCATCCGCGCGCGCCATCGCTGGAACGAGATCCCCGCCGTGCGCGACGACCGCATCGTCGAGATCAAGTCGCCGATCATCTTGCAACCGGGGCCGGCGGCGCTGACGGATGGGCTAGATGCGATCGTGACGGCGTTGTGGGGTGGACTCAAATAGCCTGATCGCAGCTTTCGTGTCCCGGACGCGCTGCAACGCGTCAGCGTTGCTGCGCAGAGCCGGGACCCATCTCGATACGGAGTTCAGTGCAGCGTGGGCCCAGGCTCTGCGGCGCACCGCACCGGACGATGCTTCGCATCGCCGGGGGCGCTGCGCCGCGTCCGGCGCACGAGACCTTCTTCAGGTCACCGCGTTCACGACCTGATATTCCGGCCGACGCCAGACCTCGCCTGCGATCACCTCCTCGATGATCTCGGCTGCTCGCATGATCTCGCTCTCCCCAATGTAGAGCGGTGTAATCCCGAACCTCATAATGTCGGGCGCGCGGAAATCGCCGATGAGGCCGCGGGCGATCAGGGCCTGCATGGCGGCGTAGCCGCCGTCGAAGGCGAAGGAGATTTGTGAGCCGCGGTGCTCGTGCGCGCGCGGGGTGACGAGCTTGAGCTCGGGGCAGCGGCGTTCGACCTCGGCGATCAGGAGATCGCCGAGCGCCAGTGAACGCGCACGGACCTCACGAATGTCGACCATGTCCCAGATGTCGAGCGAGGCCTCCAGCGCCGCCATTGCAAGCACCGGCGGGGTGCCGACGCGCATGCGCTCGACGCCGCCGGCCGCCGCGTAGCCAAGCTCGAACGCAAACGGCTTTGCGTGACCCATCCACCCCGACAGCGCGGCACGCACGCCGTCGGCGTGGCGCGGGGCGACGTAGAGGAAGGCCGGCGCCCCGGGGCCGGCGTTGATGTATTTATAGGTGCAGCCGGCAGCGAAATCGGCGCCGCAGCCAGCGAGATCGACCGGCAGCGCGCCGGCGGAATGGGCGAGATCCCAGACCGTGACGATGCCGAGCGCATGCGCCTTTGCGGTCAGCTTCGCCATGTCGTGGCGGCGGCCGGTGCGATAGTCGACCTCGGTGATGTAGAGGACAGCGATCTCCTCCGACAACGCGGCCTCGATCTCCTCCGGCGCCACCAGGCGCAATTGATGGCCGCGGCCGAGCGTCGCGATCAGGCCCTCGGCCATGTAGAGATCGGTCGGAAAGTTTCCGGTGTCCGACAGCACGACCTTGCGCGCGGCGTTCATGTCGAGCGCGGCGGCGAGTGCCTGGTAGACCTTGAGCGACAGCGTGTCTCCGACCATCACGGAGCCGGCTTCCGCACCGACCAATCGCGCGATGCGATCGCCGACATGGCGCGGCTGGGCATACCAGCCCGCACTATTCCAGGCGCGGATCAGCTCGTTGCCCCACTCGGCCGTGATGACGTTGCCGACGCGCTCGGCAACGCCCAGCGGCAGTGCGCCAAGCGAATTGCCGTCGAGATAGATCACGCCCTCAGGCAAATGGAACAAAGCCCTGGTGTCGTCATAGACGCGAAGCTTGGTCATGGGATCTCTACAGGATCGTGCGGACGCGCCAGAGCTCGGGGAACAGCTCGACCTCCAGCATGCGCTTGAGATAGCTGACGCCGCCGGTGCCGCCGGTGCCGCGCTTGAAGCCGATGACGCGCTCGACCGTCGTGACATGGTTGAAGCGCCAGCGCCGGAAGTAGTCCTCGAAATCGACCAGCTTCTCGGCAAGCTCGTAGAGCATCCAATGCGTCTCCGGCGCTTCGTAGACGATCCGCCAGGCCTGGAGCACGCCCTCGTTGAAGCTGTGGGTCTCGCGAACGTCGCGCGCCAGCACGGACGCGGGCATCTTGAGCCCGTTGCGGTCGGCGAGCCGCAGCACCTCGTCGTACAGGCTCGGCGTGGCAAGCTCGCCCTCGAGCAGCCTGGTCGTTTCCACATCGTGCGCGTGCGGCTTGAGCATGGCGTGGTTGCGGTTGCCGACCAGAAATTCGATCAGCCGGTACTGACGCGACTGGAAGCCCGAGGACTGGCCAAGCTGCGAGCGGAAACGCGTATACTCGCTGGGCGTCATGGTGCGCAGCACGTCCCAGGCACCGTTGAGCTGCTCGAAGATGCGCGACATCCGCGCCAGCATCTTCATCGCGGGCTGCACTTCGTCCCTGGCGATGGCGCGGCGCGCGGCGCTGAGCTCGTGGATGGCAAGCCGCATCCACAGCTCAGTGGTCTGATGCTGGATGATGAACAGCATCTCGTCATGGGCCTCCGAGAGCGGATGCTGCGCGCCGAGGATCGCATCCAGCGCCAGATAGTCGCCGTAGGACATACGCCGGGCGAAATCGGTCTCGGCGCCTTCGCTCGTGGGATCGTAATCGCTGGACGTCATGGCAGGCCCTTTCGATCGATCGATCCTCGCCGCGTCAGTCGAGGCCGATCAGGCGCGCGGTGATCGGGGACGACGGATCCTTCAGTCCGTCGACCACCGTAAAATGGTTGAGCCCGGGATCGACGACGAGGCGCGTCGGCACGTCGAAGCCGGTCCAGACATTGGCGATCAGATCGGACTGACGCATGAATTCGGGCCGCTCGCCACCGCCGACCCAGGCCGTGACCGGCGAATGTCCCCGCGGCAGGTGCAGCGCCGCGCTTTCAAGCGTCGCCTCCTCCATGGTCATGCGCAGCGTCTCGTTCATCTTCGTCTTCAGCAGCGGTCGCAGATCATGCAGCCCGCTGATCGAGAGCGTGCCGGCGATGCGGTTGTAGACGGCAGGCTCGAGCCGGCTGTCGTTGCACAGCATGCGCGTGACGAGATGGCCGCCCGCGGAATGGCCGGCGAGCCGGATCGGGCCGGAGACGAGCGAAGCCGCCTTGGTGATCGCGGCGGTGATCTCTGCGGTGATGTCGGAGATGCGCGCGGCCGGCGTCAGCGTGTAGCTCGGCAGCGCCACCGTCCAGCCGTGATGCCGCGCGCCTTCGGCCAGATCGGTCCAGGTCGACTTGTCGAAGCGCATCCAGTAGCCGCCGTGCACGAAGACGACGAGGCCCTTGCTGTCGCCGTCTGGCAGGATCAGGTCGAGACGCTGGCGCTCGCCCGGGCCGTAGGCGACGTCCGCGCGGAAGTCTTTCAGGCCGGCGCGGTAAGCCGCCGCCCGCTCCGCCCATTGGGCCGGCATCTTGTCCGAGCCCGGAATATGGGCCGAATTGGCATAAGCATCATCCCAATCGCGCATCGTGACACCCAAGGATTCGGCCGTCGAACTGGGCGCCAGTCTGCCACCAGTCAGGACGGCGTCCTAGTCTTTCTTTTAAGCTTAAAGCATTTGGACGCGCCCGTGTTTCGGGCAGCGGCCGTCCCGGCCGAGATGCCGTAGGGTGAGCAAAGCGAAGCGTGCCCACCCTTTCGTGCAAGATCGAAGAGAGATGGTGGGCACGGCGCAAGAGCGCCTTTGCCCACCCTACGAGATCTCGACCGCTACGCCTTCTCCACCCCGCACCAATCCGCGATGAACAGGGCCATCGCCTTGGTCGACTTCTTCAGCGACTCCAGGTCGACGAATTCGTTGAAACCGTGCATCTCGCCGCCGCTCGCGCCGAAGCAGAGGCTCGGGATACCGTGATTGAGACCGTAGAAGCGGGTGTCGGTCAGCGCGGTGAAGACGAGGTCTTGGATTTCGCCGCCATAGACGGTGTTGAAGGCCTTGCCGAACGCGGCCTCGGGCGCCGCGGCGTCGGTCAGTTCATACCCCTCCGACAGGAAACCCGACCATTCGACCTCCGGCGGATTGTTGGCGAGGAAGCGGTGGTTGCGCGCAGCAGCCGCAACGCAGGCCATGATCTCCTTCTGGTGATCGGCGATCGACCAGCCCGGCAGGACCGCGATACGGCAATCGACGTCGCACCACGCCGGCACGCTGGAGGCCCAGTCGCCGCCCTTGATGATGCCGGGGTTGAAGTTGATGGGATGGTTCAGCGTCTTGAAGTGCCGATCAGCTTTCGCGCGCTCGTTCCATTCGATCTCGAGTTTCTGCAGCGCCTGGATCAAATGATAGGCCGCCATGATTGCGTTGGCGCCGGAGCCGGCGAAGGCAACGTGGGTCGGATGGCCCTTCACACGCAGGCGAAACCAGATCACGCCGACCTGCGAGCGCACCATCTTGCCGCCGGTCGGCTCCGGGATGAAGCAGGCGTCGGCACGATAGCCGCGCTGCAATGTCGAGAGCGCGCCGACGCCGGTGCTCTCCTCCTCGATCACGGACTGGAAGTGGATCCGCGCCGTCGGCTTGAAACCCGCAGCCTTGATCGCATCCAGCGCGTAGAGCGCGCCGATCGTGCCCGACTTCATGTCGCAGGCGCCGCGGCCGAACATCTTGCCGTCCTTGATGACCGGCGAGAATGGCGGCGTGTCCCACAGTTCCAGCGGCCCCGCGGGCACCACGTCGCAGTGCCCCTGGAGGATCAGCGATTTGCCGCCGTTCGTTTGCGGGCGGTAGGTGCCCACTACCGTGCGCGCCTTGGAGAAATCGTGCTCGATCGGACCGAAACCACGCAGATCCTTGAGGTCATCGACATCGATGTGCCAGTCGTCGACCTCGTAGCCGCGTTCGCGCAGGAGGTCGCCGATCATGTCCTGGCACGGCCCCTCGGCCCCGCGGGTCGAAGGGATCGCAACGAAATCGCTTGTGGTCGCAAGCTGGGCTTCGAAGCCGACATCGACGGCGTCAAGAATCCTCTGCTGCGTTTCGGCATTCATCAGGCAACTCCAGGCATCCAATTGGTCAATGGTGCGCGCAAGCTAGCCGATTTCAGCCGTTCGGGTACTCCACAAAATAAGCATCCCGCAATGCATCTTCGAGCAGCCGGCCTTCCGAATAGCCATTCAGCGTCGCGGGCCGGGTTACACCATCCAGCAGGCGCGGGCACGGCTCCGGCGCGCCCAAGACGGTGCGCACGGGGATGCGCTCGGCATAGATCGGCAATTCGTAGTCTTCGTCGTCGTCAGCCACACCCTTGGCGCGGACTTTGGCCGAGGCCTCCTCGATCTCCATCGCGATGAAGGAGGTCGCCTTGATCTCCTGCGTGTTGCTCTGACGCAGGGTCGCGGTGCGGTCCGGGAAGAAGCGATCGACCATGGCGATCACCGCCCGCTCCTTCTCCTCGGGGTCGGTGACGAGATAGGCCGTGCCGAACGCCATCACGGCGCGGTAGTCGGCGGAATGGTTGAAGCCGCAACGCGCAAGCACGAGGCTGTCGAGATGGGCAACGGTGAGGCAGACGCGCTCGCCCCTGGTCTGGTTGCGCAGCATGCGGCTGGCGCTCGAGCCGTGCCAATAGAGTTTTGTCCCCTCGCGCCAGAAAAAGGTCGGCGTGCAATAGGGCTGGCCGTCGATGACATAGGAGACGTGACAGAGCATCGAGGAATCCAGGATGCGGTGAACCGTGTCGTGGTCGTAGAAGCCGCGGTCGTGACGGCGCTTGACCTGATTGCGCGCTGACGTCGGATAGGAATTTTGGCTTTCAGCTTGGCTCACGGCCGCTCCTGTCGGGATTGGAACAATTCCAGGAGAGTTGTAGCCGCGGATTTGGTCTGCGATAGTGCCAATTCCATGCGAAAAATTCCGACCAATTTTGCCCCCTCGCCGGCCAAGGCCGAACTGCCGCTCGACCTCACCGGCCCGCATATCACCGCGGGCGCGTCATCGGCGCACCGGCTGTACCAGGCGTTGTGCGACATGATCGTCTCTGGCCTCGTCAAACCCAGTGAGCCGCTGCCGCCGTCGCGGACGCTGGCCAAGCAGACCGGCTTCCGCCGCAACGCCGTCGTCACTGCCTATGAACGGCTGATCGCTGACGGCTTTGCCGCTGCGACCGTCGGCTCCGGCACCTTCGTTGCAGCGCGGATACCGGCAGGCGCGGAAGGCTGGCTACTGGCCGACACCTATTCGCGCGCGCGTCCCCTGCCCGGGTTCGTGCTGGGATTTTCCGGCCACGCGGTTCCGCAACTCGTGGCCTCCGCCGAACGGCTCGCGCTGGAGTCGCGTGGCGCCTTGCGCGCAAGGAGCAAATCGGCCCGGCGGGCGTGACGAACGTTCACTATGAGAAACGTTCGCTATGAGAATCGCCTGCCGCTCCCTACATTGCGGCATCGATGCCGGGACCTCACATCATGCTGCTGCGCCGCGCGACCTGCCTCTCGCTGCTGATCTCGGTCGCCCTCGCGACGGCGGCGCATGCCGTCACTGTCGGACGTGAACAGGACATCACCGATCTCAAGCTCGGCCAGCGCGTGCAAGTGGATGACGGAACCTGCCCCGCCGGGCAGGTCAAGGAAGTGCGCGGTGCGAGAATGACCGACAAGGGCGTGGCGCGGACCATCGCCTGCGTTCCGCGCTTCGGTCCGAAATCGAAGTGATGGTTACGACTTCGCCGGGTCGAACATGCACTGCAAGGTCGGTTTGGCGATCTTGGTGAAGGTCGAGCCGATCTCGCCCTGCTTGGACGCGGGCACCCAATCAGTCTCGATCGTTGGCACGCCGGTCTCGCTGATGCCGCGCAACAGCGCCTCGCGCAGATCGCGGTCCTCGACGGCAGCAACGGCGTGATCATGCAGGCAGCCGCAGACCTCCTCGGGATGCTCCCAGCGCCCGAGCATCCGCGGCGCACACTGACGCATGAACTCGCTGCGGGGATCCGGTAGCCTCGAAGGAGCGCGAACCTGCGCGTGGGCAGCGCTGATCGTCAGAAGCGAAACGAACGCTGCGGCGCAGAATCGGACAATCATGATGGCCTTTATCGGCTGGTTTTTCTTGTGATTTTTCTTTTGATTTTCTTGGCTGTCGATCAGAAACGCGCAGCGACCACGATCGGCTGCGGCGCCGTGGTGGTGACCGGCGAGCCGCTGTACTGGAAGGTGCCGACACCCGGGAGATTGCCGTCCGGCGCCCCCGCGAACGAAGAGCCGGCGAGCACGAAAGCGAAGGCAAGGATGAAGCTGAGCGTGCGCATGATCTCGTGTCCCAATTCCTTGGCCGGCGGTGCGTCGTCGTTGTGAAGCTGATAACCATGCGTCGTTTCGCGCGTGATGCGCCAAAAGCGGAAAATGGTTTCGTCTTCGTGAGAATTGTTTCGTCACGCGCCAGGCGACGAAACATTCAGCGGAAAATCCCAGTCTTTTCAGAGGGGTCGCGCGGCGCCTGAAAGTGGTCTTGCAGGCTCTGTCCGCGCTTGGAAGCAGGCCCACACTGCGCGCCGTCACACGCACGCCTTCGGCACTTCACATGCATTTTACGTTTTTCTGCTGAAGAGAAGCCCGAACGGGGGCTGGGTTCCGTCGAACCGGGCGCGATTCGACTGCGACCCAAGCCATCGAAACCGAGAAGCCCGGAACCACCGGGCGCGTTCAGTTGAGGGATGCCATCATGACGGCGCAAGATCGCGCAACGCCGCGCGACGCGGACCTGCGGACGGACCGCGCCGACCAGCAACCCAGCCGCGTCGCTTCAATCGGGGCAATGTCGCTGCAGTCGGACCGCGGCCACGAGGCCGCACCACAAGCATTCGTGCGGCTGACCGGCTCGCATCTCGCAAAGCCGCGCGCCAGCCGCACTCTCGTCACTGGGTGAACGCAAGAGCGTCACTGAGTGAACGCACGCGCGTCACTGAGTGAAGAACTCGCCGCACTTCTGGACGTTGGCGTCAGCCGCTCCCCACGGCATGACCGGTACCGTCGAGGTCGAGTTCTTCGGCGAGCCCTCGATCAGCCGGTCCGAATAGACCATGTAGACCAGCACATTGCGCTTGGCGTCACAGCCGCGCACGATCTGCATCTTCTTGAAGAACAGCGAGCGGCGCTGGCGGAACATGTCGTCGCCCTGCTCCATCTTGTTCTTGAACTTGATCGGACCGACTTGGCGGCAGGCCAGCGAGATATCCGAGACCTCCTCGGCAAGGCCGAGCCAGCCCTTGAAGCCGCCCTTCTCCGGCACCGTGAAATGACAGGCCACGCCCTCGACCTCGGGGTCGTCGAGGCCGTAGGTCGCGAGCTTGTCATTCGGGCTCATCCATTTGAATACCGTCGAGCGGCGGAAGATCAGATCCGGCTCGTCGGCGGCGATTGCAGAGCTCGCTGGGACAGCCAGCAACAGGAGGAATAAAGCAAGGCCTTTCAAGCGGATGCCGGAAAGACCGGGGAAACGAGATGACATGAAGTTCTCCGGTAACAAGTCCCCGCAATGTAGGCATGCGACAGCCGGTCAGGAAGACGACCGGGAGCCGTCGCGGCCGCCGTTTACCGCTCCGTGAGGCTTTTTTGCTACGTCATGGACAAAATTCGCTGACGGCAGAACTGCCGTGCTAGTGAACGCGTATCCCCTCTGCGAGACTAATTTCTGAGTTGGATTGTGGATTCGAGGAATGAATAGCGTGAACGGGGCCAGTTTTTCTGCCAGGCCGGTCCGGCTGTGGCAGGTCGCCATTTTGACGGCGGCCGGTGCGATTGGCTGGACCAGCCAGGCGGACGCGGCGTTCTACTACTGGAGCGACTACTCCGACGGGTCCTACGCCGCCCGGCAGGAGCGCTATCCCGACATTCCCCGGCAGAAGCCCCAGAAGCGCAGTACGGCTGGCAAGAAGGCGGTCGTCGCCGAGAAGGAAGCCGGCACCAAGCCGCAAGGTCCGCTCGTGATCGTCGTGTCGATCGATCGGCAGAAGGTGACGGTCTTCGACACCAACGGCGTGTTCGCAGAATCCCCGGTGTCGACAGGCATGAAGGGCCACTCGACGCCGATGGGCGTGTTCAGCGTGATCCAGAAGCACAAATTCCACCAGTCCAACATCTATAGCGGCGCGCCGATGCCGTACATGCAGCGGATCACCTGGTCCGGCATCGCCATGCATGCCGGCGTGCTGCCGGGCTATCCGGCCTCGCACGGTTGCATCCGCATGCCGATGGCGTTCGCGGTGAAGATGTGGAACTGGACCAGGATGGGCGCGCGCGTGATCGTCTCGCCCGGCCAGATGTCGCCGCAAAATTTCTCGCATCCCCTGCTCGCCTCGGTGCGCGTGCCGCCGCAGCCCGCCGCCAGCCTGGAGCCGCAGACCAATGTCGGCGACAAGGCCGACAAGGGCGCCGCACCAACCAAAGTCAGCGAAGCAAAACCCGTAGAGACGAAGACCGCCAGCGCGGAGAGCGCGCTCGAGCTGCGTTCGTCGCTCGGCCATACCGTGATGTCGGATGTGACCACCGGCAATGCACCGGTGCGCGCGGAAGCAGCCGCACCAGCCGACAAGGTTGAGGCCAAGTCTGAAAAGAGCGCCGAGGCATCTGCCCCGGTCAAGCCGCAGTCGGAAGAAGCAGCCAAGCCCGCAAGCACCGACGCAAAGCCCGTTGAGGCCGCAGAAGCGCCCAAGACTGCAGAAGCGCCCAAGGCTGAAGCCGCCGAGCCCGCGAAGAAACCCGATGCGCCCGCTGCCGCACCGGCGCTCACCGCCTCGCCCGACGCCAAGAAGGACGAGACCCGCGTCGCTGATCCTGCGCCTGCCGCGAAGCCGGAGACGCCCAAACGCGCCGGCCAGATCGCGGTGTTCATCAGCCGCAAGGATTCCAAGCTCTACGTGCGGCAGAACTTTGCGCCGCTGTTCGAGGTTCCCGTCACGATCGCTGCGAGCGACCGGCCGCTCGGCACCCACGTCTTCACCGCCGAGGTCGACAAGACCGACACCAACGCACTGCATTGGTCGGTGGTATCGCTGCCGGTCTCTGCCCGCGCCGCCGCGCGCGAAGATGACAGCCGCGTGACACTCCGCCAGCGTGGCGCCGCCGTGATCCCCGTCGCCGCCAAGCCCGTTACAGCCAAGCCCGTGGTCATGCCGGACAGCCCGGCCGAGGCACTCGACCGTATCTCGATCCCTGCGGACATCATGGCGAAGATCAACGAGATGCTGACATCGGGCGGCTCGATCATCGTCTCCGACCAGGGCATCAACCAGGGCGAGACCGGCGAAGGCACCGACTTCATCGTCCGCCTGTACTAGAGCGCTTTCGAGCGAAGTTGCGCCTTGCCGCGTCCGATAACGCGGTGTTGACCAGGCGCGTCGCGCCGACGCAGTAAGGTGCGTCCCGGATCACGTCGGGGGACGTTGCCATGCTGAACCGCAGGACCATGCTCGCCGCGCTTGTCGCGACGACCGCGTCTGCTGGACGCAGCCGCGCCGATGGCGGCATGAGCCGGATCTCGGCCTATGCCTTCTCCTTCCCTGCATTATCAGGCGACGACATCCGCCTTGCCGCGTTCACGGGCAAGCCGCTGCTGGTGGTCAATACCGCTTCGCTGTGCGGCTACACTCCGCAATATGCCGGCCTGCAGGAGCTCTGGAACGAGTTTCGCGAGCGCGGGCTCACCGTGATCGGCGTGCCCTCCAACGATTTCGGCGGCCAGGAGCCCGGCGGCACCAGCGAGATCACGGAGACCGCGCACCACCAATACGGCGTTACCTTCCCGATCGCGGCCAAGGCGGTGGTGGTCGGCGCCAAGGCGCATCCGTTCTACAAATGGGCGGCCGAGGCGCGCCCCCGCGACGTTCCGCGCTGGAACTTCCACAAATACCTGATCGGGCACGACGGCTACATTGCCGAGGTGTATCCGTCTGCGGTCGATCCGACGGACACACGGGTCAAGACGGCGATTGCGAAGGCGCTGGCCGACAGCTGACACCCGCAAGCCCGCATCCGGTTGGGCACAATTGTGGCGGGGTGCCAAACAGCCGTTGCAATGACGAGGGCCCAGCATCTAGGCTAGGACTATCAAGGGGCAGGATGGTTTTGCCAGAGGCGAAAAGCTGCGGCGGAACAACGGGATCAATCTCGAGGACAACACCATGCGTGTGGCGGCAGGACTGATTTTGGCAAGCGCGATGTCGGTTGCGATGGCAGGCGCAGCGTGGTCGCAGACCCCGGCCGCAAAGCCCGCAGCCGCCACCCAGGCGGCACCGGCTGCAGCCCCCGCCGCAGCACCGGCGGCGGCAGCCGCTGCGCCGACGCAAGCGGCCTTCCCGCCCCCGCCGAAACAGGCGCCCCAGCCCGCCCGCGCGGCCTGCAACACGCCCGGCGCGCTCGGGGTCGCCCGCACCGTGGAGATCGACACCACGGGTGGTCCGGGCTTCGGCTTCGAGCATTTCAAGGAGCTCGACTTCCTGCGCGACAAGGAGGTCGTGCTGACCTTCGACGACGGCCCCTGGCCGAAGAACACGCCCGCCGTGTTGAAGGCTCTCGCCGACGAATGCACCACCGGCATCTTCTTCTCGATCGGCAAGCACGCGACCTATGAGCCGGAGATCCTGAAGCAGGTCTATGCGGCCGGCCACACCGTCGGCGCCCACACCTGGTCGCACGCCAACCTCAACAACAAGAAGCTCACGGAAGCGCAGCGCAAGGAAGAGATCGAGAAGGGATTCTCGGCGGTGAAGTGGGCGCTCGGCGGCATCTCGCCCTCGCCGTTCTTCCGCTTCCCGGCGCTCCAGCACCCACCGGAGATGGTCACCTATCTCGGCAACCGCAACGTCGCGATCTTCTCCTGCGACATCGACTCCTTCGACTTCAAGGCCTCGAAGCCCGAGAAGGTGATCGAGACCGTCATGAAGAAGCTCGACACCAAGGGCAAGGGCATCATCCTGATGCACGACTTCCAGAAGCACACCGCCGAAGCCCTGCCCGAGTTGCTGAAGCGGCTGAAAGCCGGCGGCTACAAGGTCGTGGCGATGCGCGCCAAGTTCCCGGCCTCGACGCTGCCCGAATACGACCAGGAGCTGCTCAAGGACGTCAAGCTGCCGACGGTGAGCACGCGCCCGGTCAATTCCGTCGTGACGACGGTCTCGGAATAGACCGCAATTGTCTTTCCGGTTTGAAGGTTACGTCATCATATCGGCGGACGGCATGCTTGCCGATCCGTCGCACATCATGCCCTCAACGCTGGTGTTCGAAGGCGACAAGCGCTTTTTCGAGCAAGCGCTCGATCGAGCCGCGGTCGTCGTGCACGGCGGACACTCGCACGAGCAGCAGCCGAATTCGCCGAAGCGCAAGCGGCTGATCCTCACCCGCAAGATCAAGGCGCTCACCGTCGACCCGGAGATGCCGAACGCGACGCTGTGGAATCCCGAGCATGCGAGCTTCGAGGAGGCCTGCGCTTTCGCCGATGTCGCCTCCGGCACGGTCGCAATCATCGGCGGCCCCGTCGTGTTCGACATGTTCATGGACCGCTACGACACGTTCTGGCTGTCGGAAGCCCCGCATGTGCGGCTGCCCGGCGGCGAAGGCTGCTTCGTCGGCGTGCCGGAGCGGACGCCGCATGAGGTGCTGGCGTCACACGGGATGAAGCCGGGGGCGCCGTATCTGCTCGACGCGGCGCATGATGTCACCGTCACGCCGTGGCGGCCGGCGAGAGGCTCCACCTAAAACTCGAAAACAACCCCAAGCACAGTACCGGTATATTATTACCAGTAACTATCTCACACATTTACCACGCATAACGAACGACACCCTTGCCCATATAGGACCGCGTGACGTTCGAGAACTCGCCCTCGAACGCTGCCAGGGTCGACCAGCCGTTCAGCCATTTCCTTTCGATGGCCGCCGTCACAAGCGCGGAGTCCGCGGCCTGCGCGGCGCCGTTCACGACGAAGCTCGCGTCAGGCAGTGCCCTGAAGGTCGCCGCAATGGTGCGGTTGGGATTGAAATCATGTCCCCATGCGAGCCGTCCGCGCAGCGTGAGAACACCGTCGCTCGCGCCGAAAACCTTGTCGGTGCGGATGCCAAGCTCGGCGCGAGGATCAGTCACGCTCTTCGCATCATACGTCAGCGCAAACGCGCCGCTGCCTGACAGCACGGACTCCGCATAGGACGGCAAGGCGATGGTGACGAATTGCCCAGCCACATAGGGCGTGACGCCCACGTTCATCCACGGCGCAGCGAAACGATAACCGCCCTCGGCGCGGCCGGACCACGCGTTTGCGTTGAACTTGGCGCGCAGGCGCTCTGAACCGGCAATCGCCACGGTGCGATCGGTGGTGACGTCCTGCCAGCCATAGGCGAGCGCCGTGGAAAAATAGGCCGGACCGTCGACGTGCCGCAGGTAGGCACCGGCCTGGAACAGATCGGAGCGTCCGCTGCCGAGACCATTCACGCTGAAATTGGTCCCGCCGCCGGCCAGCGCAAAGCCGGCTAGCGTATTTGCCGAAAGCCGGTAATCGGCCCCGACGGCGGTCCCAAACACGCGGCTCGTCGCATCGTGCGATCCGAGCCCGGCATGTCCATCGCTGTCCTGCGCCCCGCCGAAGCCGGACGCCCAAACGTTCCAGCGCGCGGGCGCACGGCACGGCCGCGGCTTGCCTCGCAAATCAGTCGCGACGCAGTCCGGCAGACCGGGCGCGGCGAGCAGACCGACGAACTGCCCCATCGCCTCGAACGTCGTCTGCTGTACGCGCGTCGCGAGCTCGCCGGAGGCCTGCGTCAGCCCGCCGGCCGACAGAGCGGCGTAGACGCCCGGGATACCGCCGTTCCGGTTGAACGCGTTCGTCAGCCCGTTGCCCACATTGCGCTGGTTGATGTTGAGGTTTGGAGCGATCGCGAAATCCAGCGCAAGATTCAGATAGACGTTGTTGGCGTCGTAGCTCAGCGAGCTGTGGACGTTCGACGGCAGGCCGGTGTTGACGATGGTGGATGCGAACGTCCCGGAGGCGCCGCCTGCCGCACTAAGGATCGTATAGGTCTTGGAGACGTAGCTTCCCGGCGCGAACACAGCCTTCACGGTGGCACCGCCGAGATCTGCTGTCCCCGTTGCTGTCGTGGAAGCGGCCACCGATGGGTTCAGCTGCACCAGGTAGAACGCACCGGACGCGAAGGCGAGACTGCCCGCGATCGTCAGCATCGTCCCGGCGCTGCCGTTACCGGGCGCAAGGGTGCCGCCGCTATCGATCGATACCGTCGGCGACACGATGCTGCCCGCGCCCATCAGCACGGCGCCGGATTGCACCGTCGCGGACGAGGTCCCGTTGAGGGATCCCTCCACGTCGAGCACGCCGCCGGCAACAACGGTACCGCCGGTATAGGTGCTCGTGGCTGTCAGGGTGAGAGTGCCCGTGCCGACCTTGGTCAGCGAGCCGCCCGAGCCCTCGCCACTGCCGCCGTCGCGCAGTACGCCCGAATAGACGGTCGAAAGGTTGTTGCCACCGATCTCGAGGTTCGTCGAACCTAGATAGATGGTGCCGGAGCCTACGATCGACCCCATCGTGATGAAGGGAAACAAGCGGTCCGACACGTCGATTTCGGCGTTGTTGATGAAGCGCGCCGTGCCGCCGCTGCTCGCGCCGTGGAAATAGATTGTTCCCCTGCCGGTGTTGGTGATCGTGGCATTGCCCGCCGTGCTCGCATCGTCGAAATAGACCCTGCGCGTATTGCTGATACCGGCACTGCCGGCGGTGCTGGTGTTCTTGAAACTGATCTCGCTATCGCTGCGGATCGTGGCGCTGCCGGCGGTGGCGCTCTGGGTGAAGGACAGCGTGGAATCGTTGACGTTGATCGTTGCGGTCCCGGCCGTGCTGTTGTTTCCAAACCTGACACCGCTGACATTGATGTCGAGCACGACGCTGCCGCCGTTGACGACAATGCCGGCGCCGAGAAAGCGCAACGACACCTCGCCGTCAACGGTGATGACGTAATTTCCTGCGTCGGCGTTGAAGGTCCATCCGCCGACCGATTGCGTACTCAGAATACTCAGGTTCGTGATGGTGGACGCTCCGAACGACGCGGTGCCGTCAGGAACGCTGCCGCCGCTCCAGTTCGATYCCGCCGCGTAGGCGCCCGAGCCGGGCGTGCTGAGCCAGGTTGCATCGATCGCTTCGGCAGGGGATGCGGTCGCGACCAGCGCGGCCGTCACCAGGGCCGAGGTGGCGAGCCAGGCGGTCAACGACCGTGCCGATGCAATCACCCACCCGTCAGCGGACCGGCCTCCGACGACCGCTCCGGGATCAACACGCAACACCATTCCAATCCTTAACCCCGCCTTCGGCATCATGCCGTCGTGGGCCCGGTCTCCCGTTCCCTGGGGCGCTATTCGAGCGTCCATGACGTAGCGTCAATACGAGCGGACCGTCTGGAAACGCCGCATCAATAGACTGAGACAAAAGAGCAAAAGCCGGACGGCCTGGGAGCCCGGCGGGGACGCTGATCGGGTCCTGCGCACCCCACACGATACCGGCAGGATTCGTATACAAACGAACGCCTTTCCCTGCCCCGGATATCTCCCTATACCCCCGGGGCGCGCGCTCGGAGAGGCCCTGCCATCAATGGCCCGGCAGGACGGTGCCGCCCTTGCCCCGGCCATCTACGACGATCGAGATACGACCACGCCACTATGACCGACGACCGCACCACGACAGGTCCGAACGAAGCCGCCGGATCGATGGGCGATGCTGCCCCGGCCTCCTCCCTGCTGCCGGCATTCGGCTTCACGGCCGATCAGATGGAGACACACGCGAACGTCGCAGCCTGGCGCGAGGCGGTCGCAACCCTGTTCGACGTTGACGAGCTCGCCGCCGACGAACCGGGTCCGTTCCGCGCCGACATCAGATCGTTTGCCATGGGACCGGTGCTGATCGGGCTGAGCCGCGCCAGCGGCCAGCGCTTCCTCCGCACGCCGGAGACGATTGCACGTAGCGGCGTCGATCACATCATCCTTCAGCTCTATGTGAAGGGCAGCTTCGACGGTATCGCGGGCGCCCGGCCGATCCGCGTGCGCGCCGGCGACATCTGCCTGTTCGACCTTGCCCAGACCCTGGCGACCAAAGCGACGGCATTCGAGAATGTCACGTTGGTCGTGCCGCGCCCGATGTTCGGCGCTCGTCTCTTGCGGATCGAAGACCTGCACGGCCTCGTCTTGCCGGAGAGCAGTGTGATCGCCAGGCTTCTCGCAGGACATCTCACCGCCCTGCTCGAATTTGCGCCGCGCATGACGCTCGACGAATGCCAGTCAGTGGTCGAGGGCACGGTCTCGCTCCTCGCAGCATGCCTGCGCAACGAGCTCGAGCGGGTCGAGGATGACGCCGACCATTCAGCCATGGCGAGCCCGTCCTTGATACGAATCCGCCAACATATCGAGGCCGGCCTTGCCCAGCGGGATATGTCGGCCATTTCGGTCGCGGCCCATTTCGGACTGTCCCGGGCCTCGCTGTACCGGCTGTTCGCACCGGTCGGCGGCATCGCAGACTACATCCGCAGCCGCCGGCTGCACCGCGCATTCTTCGACCTCGCCAATTCGGATGCGCGCAGCCTGAGAATCAGCGAGGTCGCGCGGCGCTGGCAGCTCGGCACCGACGCGCATTTCACGCGCTCTTTCAAGGCCGCCTATGGCATCACGCCGCGCGCGGCGCGCGAGGCCGCATTGCTTGGCGTGCAGCGCGGCACCGATGGAGCAAGCAACACAACAATTTCGCGGTGGATGCGCGAGATCGCGCCCCCGGGCACGGCGGATTGAACACACCGCGCCCGAAGAGCGCGGTCGCCCCCGCTACGGCGTCGGAAGGTGATAGGCCAGCACACCGCGCAGCGTGTGCACCGTGCCGCCCGCGCTCAGGCTGGTCATGAAATCGGACGCCAGATCGTCTCGCGCCCCGAGATGCGTGACGCGATATTCGGCGCGGGCGGAGATGCTGTCGGTGAAGAAGCGCTCGAAGCCGCCGCCGAAGGTCGCGCCGTGATATTCCCGCGTCGGAGCGCTGCCGGGAAATCCGAGGAAATTGTACGAGATCGACTGCGCCGTCGTTCCGCTGTAGCCGCCGAGCAAGTAGACGAGCGTCTCCGGTGCCACGAGATAGCCGACGCGTCCGCCGACGGTCCAACCCCACTTCACCGCCGCCAGATCCGACGAGATCGCAACACCTCCGCCCGATGCGTTGACCTTGGCGCCGCCATTGGTCCCGGCATCGATCAGTCCGAATGCGCCGAGGACCCATCTCGGCGCGACCTGGCGATCGTAGCCGATCGTGAAAGTTCCGCCGACATCGGCGCCACCGAGACCGGACGCGTCGAAATCCAGCACACCGGCGAACGATCCCGCGACATGGGGCGTGATGACGTCGCCCCCGATACCCGCGCCGACGTAAACGCCCGTCCATGTCGGATTCAGCACCGGCGCCACTGAAGCGGTCGTAGGTCCGCCGAACTGACCGAAGCGATAGGCCGCGCCGATCCTGACCACATGCTCGGACAGGTCCGTTGTCCAGACCGCGCCGAGCGGATCGACCGTCGTGTTGCGGCCAAGCGCGACGTAGCGGTATTCGCCGCGCAGTGACACGTTGCTCGCGAGGCGATATTCCGCGCCGGCGCCGACCGTGTAACCGTGCGACGTCAGCCCCGGCTCCTGCACCGTGAACGAAGGCCCTCCCCCGAGGATCACGTAGTTCAAGTTCCAATTGTTGATGCGCATCTCGCTGTAGCCAGCGAGGCCGTAGAGCAGGATATCGGGCGTCACCAGAAATCCCGCACGGCCGCCGATCGTCCAACCCTGATCCAGCGACGGCAGCGCAGCACTCAGGCTCTGGCCGAAGAACGGGCTCGACGCACTGGCCGTCGTGCGCTGGCGCGACCAGTCGTAATCGACAAAACCGCCGACCACGAAACGCGGCGCAACCTGGACGTCAAATCCCGCGAAAACCGACAGCCCGAGATCGGCGCCCTGCAAGCCGTCGAGGCTGAACAAATCCGGGCCACCGCCGGCCGGCGTCAGGTTCGACCGCCCGGTCGCGAAGTCGAAGCCTAGTCCGCCACCGACGTAAAACTGGGTCCAGTTCGCCACGGGCGCCGCTAGCGGCCGCGCCTTCACGGGCAAGTCTGCTGCACAGGCCGCGGTTACAGAAACGGCCACGACATGCGCCGCCCCCAGAACGACAGCAGCGCGTGCCGCCGCCTTGCGCTTCGATTGAACCAAGTCCGCCCCCAATCACCCAGTGCCGATTGCGCCTGTGCAATCGGAACTGTCGGTACTATTGGGCCCGGACGGATTCCGACAAGTGGAGAGACCGGTCGATCCGCAGCGGCCACGATTTTGTGGAACCGCTGTGATCTCAAAACCATAATCTGTGAATGATGGTTCATGCACTCGTCGCAAACGGACGAGCCATCAACTCGCTTTACACGTCCCCGTAGGCCGTCTCGGCTGAGCGCGTAGCGCGGCCGTAGCCCATGATCATGAACAGCGCGCCGATGATCGAGAGATTCTTCAGCGCATCGACCACCATCCTGGCGTTGTCGGGCGCGGCCTGATTCCAGAAATCGGAGAACAGGACGGTCGAGACCGCGATGTTGATGATCATGAGCAATGCGAAAAGGCGCGCGCCGAAGTTCAGCGCAATCATCAGGCCTGCAATGATCTCGAGCCCGCCGGCCGCGATCGCCAGCAGTTGCGGCGTGGTCATGGCGGTCGCCGTCTCGATCTGCTTGGTGTAGGACTCGATGACCTCAGGCACCACCACCTTGGTGGCGATGAAATCGGCCGTCGCCTGGAGGGGAAAGAACTTGGTCGCGCCCGTGTAGATGAACAGCACGGCGAACAGGATTCGCCCGAAAGTCACGAACGCTGGCATGATCGGCCTCTTGGCTCAGGCTTTTTGAAAAAGGCATCTTCACGAGAGTACCGGGCGATTATGAAGAGTCGTGCGCCGGTTTACAAACGGGGAAATGGCGAACTGCGAGCAATTCAAAGTTGGCGGCACGGGCGGTRCAGCTTCTCCCCCTGTGGGAGAAAGTGGCATAGGCGGCCTGCGGCCGCCGTTCTTAAGAACGCCGAAGCGAAGCTTCGGCTATGGCGCCGGATGAGGGGTATCTATCCGCGAGCTCAATAGCGGTGGGACTCGTGGATAGAGACTCCTCACCCGTCTCGCCGCTAACGCCGCGATCCACCCTCTCCCACAGGGGGCCTGTTGCGTAATTCGTCAATTGTGATTCCCTAGGGCAAAGCCTTGGAGGGTAGCGATGGCGGTCAAGCGGACGGGACAGCCGAGCTTTGTGGAAGCGCTGATGCCGAAGGGCGCCGGCGCCAATGCGGCGCTGGATCGGCTGGCTGGCCTGGTCAAGTGGTACCGGTTCGAGAAGCTGATCGGCCATTTGCGGGATGAAGGGAGCCCCGGTCGACCAGGCTATCCGGTGCTGGTGCTGTTTCGTG
>NZ_JBFUGY010000059.1:0-34592 GCF_056402655.1 Bradyrhizobium sp. P3_C3
CAGCAGGATCAAGATATTACTTACGTCGGGCTACGTAGGAGACGTGCTCGCGCGTCATGGGGCGACAGACGAGTTCCCGATTATTCACAAGCCCTTTGGCGTGTCCGAACTCGCTCAACGTTTGCATTCTCTTCTTCAGAAAGAAGATAGTTAGGCAGGCACGAAGCCAGACGGCATCGCCGTCCATAGCGACAATGCGTATTCGTCTCTAGAGCCAGCCATCTCACGGTTCTTGCGGATCAGGTCGAGGCAGCCATGCTCGAACGCAAAGTCCCTGACGTAACTTAAGGTAGCGCAGATCGATTAGCCAGTACCGGTTGAGCGCATGGTTACTGCCTCAATTTCGCGAGGGGCACCATGACCGAGCGACTTATTCAGGCAGGCATTGTCACCGTAGGCACCGTGAAAGCTGGCCTAATCGCTTGGCTGATCCTGACGCTCCGAGGTCGCGGCCTCTTATTGATCAGCTCGCGGCGGTAACGCCGGCCGAGGATGTGTTGTGTCCACAAGTACACAATTCAGAATGCTTATTGTCCTGAGGGGAGCCTTTACCCAGCTCGCGATAGCGTGAAGATTAGCTGATTGCAGTCAAGGATTTTGGATCGTGTTAAGCGACGTCATTCTTCGCTGGCGATTGCGAAACTCATCGCTGGTCTGTCGTTCGTGTAAGATATCTGCCTGTCGCAATCTCTTCCGCCGGGGACGATACATGCTAGGCGAGCAAGGCCTTCAGTGTAACGAATGTGGAGCTTCCAGCGCGGTGACGTATTGGCGCTTTGAGGGGGCTGAGCACGCTCGGGGGCAGCCGAGCGGAAAGGAGCCGGGGTAGTGGCATTCGCGCGCTATTAAACGTCGGCTTACCAACGCAAAGCGGAAGTCTGCTATCTTGAGCGTGACCGGCGGCTTGTGACCCAAATCGGAAACCGGGTTAATCCAATAGTCAGGGGAGCGATACAACCGCCGCCGTGGCTCGGTGTTCGCACGGCGCCCACTGCAGGTTGTGCAACAGATGACGCGATGGCTTATGTGTTTTGTTGCGGATGATTTGAACCTACGATGATCCGCCTTGTGCGCGGGGTGTCCCCACCGTATCCCCACTCGCGCCCATACACCCCGGGGCGGCGTTAACCGCCGAGGCAAGCCCGCTCTCGCAGGCGGGCTTGCCGGCAACCGTCAGAACCCGGAATAGTAGTCGTTCACTGCTCTGGCACGTCCCGGGTCGTTCCAGTCCCAGGCATTGTCGTTGCCGTACTTCGGCGCACCCTGAAGCCTGTCTGCGGTAAGATTGGTCCGGTAGCCGCCGAGACCTGTGTCGTACTTTAGCGATTGCCAAGGCAGCGGATAGTGATCGTCCCCGATGCCGAGGAAGCCGCCGAAGCCGAGAACCGCGTACGACACTTGGCCGCTGACCTTGTCGATCATAACGCGCTCGATCGAACCGATCTTCTGGGCGTCAGACCCATAGACTGCCGTGCCTTCGACCTTGTCGCTGCCTATTAGCGTACCTGTTTCACGCCTTTCCGTTTCCATCGTCGTCTCCTTCTAGAAACATTGATGCACAACAACTGAGATCGGGAGGCGCTCGTTCCTACGTTTTCACCCGAGTTGGTGAATTCATCGCAACGCGCGAGGCGAAGCGCCTGTGACAGATCGAGGTGCTGGCGAACCGAGGATGGTCGTCCGCCGATCGGACCAAGGTCCTACGACCATGGTCGGCCGAAGCGCCAGACCTCGGTCCCACGAGGTCGTTGGACCTTGTACCCTGTCCCGTTGTTCACAGAAAAATCTAACCTGAGCCCATAGGAGCCATCCGACGCGGACGGCTCGCAAAAATTTCAACAGCTCGGCCGCCGCGGCGGACCGTGCGCCACAACAGGTGAGGCCGCCATGGTTGCGTACATCAGGAGCGATCTGGATTTCATTCTCGCGCAGATCAAGGTCGCGGAGAAGCACGCCGCCTATATCGTCGATCCGCTCGACCCGAACGCCGCGCCGCTCTACGGAGCCGGTCTGGCCGGCCAGGTCGGCTCCGTCCCATCCTACAACCTCAGCATCGGCCTTCGTACCGTCGACGGACAGAACAACAACCTGCTGCCCGGCCAGGAGAAGTGGGGCGCTGCGGACATGCCGTTCCCCGAACTGCTGGATCCGACCTTCAGGCCCGCCGAAAACGTGCCGGGCAATTTCCTGCCGCCGGGCGTGCCCGCCGTGCCGACGTCTTACGCGCCGACCAACAACCCGGGTTCGATGGTGTTCGATTCGAGCCTGCGCACCATCTCTAACTTGATCGTCGATCAGACGCTCGCGAACCCGGCGGCGATCATGAAGGGCCTGCAGTCCGGCGGGATCGTCGAGGCCACGCTGGCTAACGTCGCCCTCGTGCAAGATATCTACAACGCCTTCAAACCCGCGCTCGACGCCGAGTATCAGGCCCGCGTGGTGATGCAGAACGCCAAGGCGGCGGCGAACCAGCTGAGCGACGGCGACGAGTCCACCGTTCCCGGCGCGGCCGAACAGGCGGCGATCGACGCCTTCGCGGCGGCCACGGCGGTGCACAACGACATGCTCAACGATCTGGCGGTGGCGCGCGCGGTCCGCGATGCGGGCCTCGAGCCGTTCGGGATCACAATGGACGGCGACAACGTCCAGGTCGTCAACGTCTCTCCGGACGTCGGCCTGTCGGCCCCGTTCAACTCCTGGTTCACTCTGTTCGGCCAGTTCTTCGATCACGGTCTGGATCTCGTCAACAAGGGCGGCAGCGGCACCGTGTTCGTTCCGCTCCAGCCGGACGATCCGCTGTACGTGCCGGGTAGCCCGACCAACTTCATGGTCCTGACCCGCGCCACCGTCAGCCCGGGCGCCGACGGCGTCATGGGGACGGCCGACGACGTGCGTCCCGTCAACACCACGACGCCGTTTGTCGACCAGAACCAGACCTATACGTCGCATGCCTCCCACCAGGTTTTCCTGCGCCAGTACGCGCTCGACGCCAACGGCGTCCCGCACGCTACCGGCCAGCTGATCGAGGGCGGCGGAGACCAGCCGGGCGGCATGGCCACCTGGGGCGAGGTCAAGGAACAGGCCAAGATGCTTGGCATCCTCCTGACCGACCAGGACGTCGGCGCGGTGCCGCTGCTTCGCACCGACCCGTACGGCAACTTCATTCCGAATGCCGCGGGCTTCGCCCAGGTGATCACCGGCGTCGGCGCCGACGGCATTCCGAACACTGCGGACGACATCGTCATCTCCGGCACCTCGACGGCGCCGGTCAGCGTCGCCACCGCGATCCGTATCAACGCCGCCTTCCTTGCCGACATCGCGCACGACGCCGTGCCGAACGGCATCGCCGACGGCGACATTGAAATCGGGCTGCTCAACCCCGGCAACAACCCGGCGGTCTACGACAACGAACTGCTGGACGCCCACTTCATCGCCGGCGACGGCCGCGCCAACGAGAACATCGGCCTGACCGCGGTCCACCACATCTTCCACTCCGAGCACAACCGGCTGGTCGAGCACACCAAAGAGATCGTCCTGGCCTCGAACGACCTGGCCTTCCTCAACGAATGGCTGGCCGTCGACCTCGCCGCACTGCCGACGACGCCCGCTCAGATCGCCGCCCTCGTCTGGGATGGCGAACGCCTGTTCCAGGCCGCCAAGTTCGGCACCGAGATGCAATACCAACATCTCGTCTTCGAGGACTTCGCCCGCAAGGTGCAGCCCAACATCGACTTCTTCGTCGTGCCGGACGGATACCACGCCGACATCAATCCGAGCATTGTCGCCGAATTCGCGCACGTGGTCTACCGCTTCGGCCACTCAATGCTGACCGAGACGATCGACCGGCTCGACCCGACCTTCACTAACGACCAGATCGGGCTCATCGAGGCCTTCCTCAACCCGATCGAATTCGACTCGGGCCACACCGTCGCGGACAGCGTCGCCGCCGGCAACATCATCCGCGGCATGACGCGGCAGGTCGGCAACGAGATCGACGAGTTCGTCACCAGCGCGCTGCGCAACAATCTGCTCGGGTTGCCGCTCGATCTGGCTACCATTAACCTGGCCCGCGGCCGCGATGCCGGCGTGCCGTCATTGAACGCTGCGCGCCGCGACTTCTTTGAGGCAAGCAGCCACGCCGAAGAGCTGCGGCCCTACGCGAGCTGGGTCGACTTCGCGAGCCACCTCAAGAACGAGGCTTCGATTATCAACTTCGTCGCCGCCTACGGAACGCACACGCTGATCACCGGCGAGACGACGGTCGAAGGCAAGCGCGACGCGGCCATGGCGCTGATCTTCGGCACCAGCTTCGGCGACGTCGTCGTTCCGACCGACCCGGCCGAGCTCGCGGCATTCAATGCCGACCGCATAGCCTTCCTCAACGCGACCGGCATCTACGCCGGCGGCTCGCTGGGCGGCCTCGAGAACGTCGATCTCTGGATCGGCGGTCTCGCCGAGAAGGTCATGCCGTTCGGCGGCATGCTGGGCTCTACCTTCAACTTCGTGTTCGAGGTTCAGCTCGAAAAGCTGCAGGACGGCGACCGCTTCTACTACCTGCAGCGGCTCGACGGGCTGCATCTGTTGTCAGAGATGGAGAACAACACCTTCGCCAAGGTAATCGGCCTCAATGCCGACGCCGGCCATCTGCCTTCGGACGTGTTCTCCACGCCCGGCCTCATCCTCGAAGTCGACCAGACCCGGCAGTGGAATCCGGGGCTCGATTCGGCCGATCCGACCGGTGGCACGATCCTGACCCCGCTGGTCCTGCGCGACAACCCGGCGACCGATGGAGCCGAAGCGAACTACCTGCGCTATACCGGCGCCGACCACGTCCTGTTGGGCGGTACCGACCAGGCCGACACGCTGATCGCCAGCGAGGGTGACGATACCCTCTATGGCGACGCCGGCAACGACCGCATGGAGGGCGGCGCCGGCAACGACCAGTACATCGGCGGCGACGGTGACGACATCATCACCGACCAGTTCGGCGACGACATCATGCGCACCGGCCGCGGCCACGACGCGGTCAACGCCGGCCAGGGCGTCGACCTGATCGTCGCCGACGAGGGCGATGACTTCATCGTGCTCGGCGCCGACAGTCTCGATGAGGCCTTCGGCGGGGTCGGCAACGACTTCGTTCTCGGCAGCAAGACCACCGAGCAGACGCTTGGCGGCGAAGGTGACGACTGGATCGAGATCGGCGCCTGGACCGGCGCGGTCGGCGACAATTTCGACGACCAGTTCCAGCTCGATGCCGTCAAGGGCCACGACGTGTTCCACGGGGACGGCGGCTTCGACGAATTCATTGGCGAAGGCGGCGACGATATCTGGTTCGGCAGCCTTGGTCGCGGCAAGTTCGACGGCATGTCCGGCTACGACTGGACGACCTACGCCAACATGAATCTGGCGGTCGACGTCGACCTCAACCGGGTGATCCTGCCCGGTCTGCCGGTGCTTCCGGGCAACGCGGCGCTCGACAGTTTCACCCAGGTCGAAGGCGCGTCCGGATCGGCCCACAATGACGTCATCCGCGGTTCCGACGTGACCCCCGACCTCGTGCCGACCGAAGGCTTCCGCGGCAGTGCCCTGGATGCCGAGGGCATCGCCCTCATCACGGGCCTGCAGGCGCTTCTCGCCGGCGCGGGACCGGCCTCGTTCGATGCCAACGGCAGCTTCGTCGGCGGCAACATCCTGCTCGGCGGTGCCGGCAGCGACCTCATCGAAGGCCGCGGCGGCGACGATATCCTCGACGGCGACCGATGGCTGCGGGTGCGCATCGCGGTGATGTCCGACTTCGACGAGAACGGCCCGGTCGGCAACACCGTGCTCGAGTTCCACGACAGCATGACGACTCTGGTCCAGAAAGTGTTCTCGGGTCAGATCAATCCTGGCCAGCTCAAGATCGTCCGCGACATCGTCTCCGACGGCGCGGCGGCATCGGACATCGACACCGCAGTCTACTCCGACGTCCGCGCCAACTATTCGTTCTCGGCGCGCGCCGACGGCACCCTCGTGGTCTCCAACACCGGCGGCCTCGATCCGCTCGATGGCACCGACCTGCTGCGCAACATGGAGAGGTTGCAGTTTTCCGACGGCACTCTCGGTATCGTCGTAGGCACCCCGTTCAGCGACAATGGCCTCGCCCCGCAGGGCCCGCCGTCCGACAACCGTCCCGTGCTGAACGGTTCGGCGACCGACGACATCATCGTCGGCCTTGCCGGAGCCGACGTGCTCAACGGTCTCGGCGGCAACGACATCCTGGTCGGCGGTCCGGGTTCTGCGACGGGAACGATTGCCGACAACTTCAATTCGGGCGGCTATTCCGGCAACGATGGTAATGCTGCAAACTTCGCCGGAAACTGGACGGAAAACGACAACAACAGCGCCACGAGCGGCGACATCGAAATCGATGGCAATCGCCTTCGTTTCAACGAGACCGTCGATGGCGGCGAAACCATCGAACGCTCGATGAACCTGGCGGGGGCTACGGCCGCAACGCTGTCCTTCAGCTACGAGGATGACAATCTCGGCGTGGGCCAGAGTGTCATCGTCGAGGCCCGCAACAGCGGCAGCGG
This sequence comes from Bradyrhizobium sp. P3_C3, assembly GCF_056402655.1. Taxonomy (NCBI): domain Bacteria; kingdom Pseudomonadati; phylum Pseudomonadota; class Alphaproteobacteria; order Hyphomicrobiales; family Nitrobacteraceae; genus Bradyrhizobium; species Bradyrhizobium sp. P3_C3. The sequence continues at coordinate 6,576 of NZ_JBFUGY010000059.1, forward strand.
CACCTGGGAAGTTCTCGGCACGCTCGGCAGCACCACCGCGACAGGCAACGGCAATTTCAGCGCGACGCTGACCGCTGCCCAGATCGGCGCGAACTCGGGAATCCGCTTCCGGACAACCGGCGACGGCAACAACTGGGACAACGGTGACAATTTCTACGTCGATAACCTGACGATCACGATCGTCAGAGCCGGCATCAACGGCGGCGTTGACACCCTCAACGGCGGTCTCGGCAACGACACCTACGCGTTCGGGCTCGGCGACGGCAACGACCTCATCAACGAAGCTGTCAATGCCGCCAGCGGCGGCACCGCCGACCGCATCTCGATCCAGGCTCCGAACGCGGTCGATGCGTCCGGTCAGCCCATCATCGACCCGGTGACCCTGCTTCCGGTACCGACGATCACCGCGTTGGACGCCTTCGACAGCAGCACCGCGACCCAGACCGGCGACCTGGTCATCAATTACAGCCTACCGACCGGGCCTACGGGCTCCGTCGCCCAGTCCATCACGGTGGCAGGCCACTTCACCGGCAACAACGCGCAGACCGGCGTCGAACGCATCAACTTCAACGGCGCGACTTTCGCCGGCTATGCGCTCGGCGCGGAGGATTACTTCATCAGCCGCTCCGATCCGGCCGACCGGGCAGGCGGCGACGTCGACATGTCGCTGAATGCGGTGACCAACACTCAGGCCAACTTCGTGGTGGGCGAGCAGGGCGTCGACGACGAGATCACTGGCGGCGGCCTCAACGACCTGATCTTCGGCGGCACCGGCAACGACGACCTCGTCGGCGGGCTCGGCGACGACCTCCTGGTCGGCGGTGCGGGCAACGACGATCTCGACGCCCGGCTGAACCTCGCTGGTGACGACTTCGAAGGCGCCGTCGGCGCCGACACGATGGTCGGCGGTGCGGGCAACGACACCTACGGCATCGACGATCTGCTCGATGTCGCGATCGAGGCCCAGGACGAGGGCACCGACACCGTCGAGACCTTCCTGGCCGAGCTTTCCATCGCGAGCATGGCCAACGTCGAGAACCTCACCTACCGCGGCGTCGACGCCGACCAGTTCATCGGCACCGGCAACGCCGGCAACAACGTCATCACCGGCGGCGATCTGGCCGACACGCTGAGCGGTCTGGCGGGCAACGACACCCTGAACGGCGGTCTGGGCAACGATACGCTCGACGGCGGCGACGGCAACGATACCCTCAACGGCGGCGACGACGTCGACACGCTGACAGGTGGGCTCGGGGCCGACACCCTCAACGGCGGAGCCGGGGCCGACGTCATGGCCGGCGGCGCCGACAACGACATCTACGTCGTCGACGATGCCGCCGACGTGGTGACCGAACTTGCGGCCGGCGGCACCGACACGGTGCAGTCCTCGGTCTCATACACAGTCGGGGCCGAAGTCGAGAACCTGACGCTGACCGGAGGCGACGCCATCAACGGCAATGGCAACGCGCAGGCCAACACCATCGCCGGCAACGGCGCCAACAACCAGATCTTCGGCGGTGGTGGCAACGACACCATCGATGCCGGCAACGGTACCGACCTGGTCGACGGCGGTACTGGCGACGATACGCTGAGCGGAGGCACCGGCGGCGATACCGACACCATTATCGGCGGCGCCGGCAGCGACACCATCAACGTCAGCGATGGCAACGACGTGGTGGTCTACAACGCCGCCGGGTTCGGTGCCGATACCATCACCGGCTTCGACTCGACCGCGGCCGGGGGCCAGGACCTGATCAACCTCAGCGCCCTCGGCATCACGGCCGCCAACCTGGCGACGCGTGTTGTCGAGACCCAGGTGGGCGCCAATACCGTGCTCACGGTCAGGGATGCGTCCCTGGCGACGATCGGCACCATCCAGGTCAACAACACGACGACGGCCGCGATCGACGCGTCCGACTACGTCCTTGCGCAGGCCGCGCCGGCGCCGTTCGGCACGGCGAGCGCCAACGCCGACGTCATCACCGGCAACGGCGGTGCCAACCTCATCGACGGCCTCGGCGGCAACGATACGCTGAGCGGCGGCGGTGGCGACGATGTCATCCTCGGCGGCGAGGGCGCGGATACCCTCAACGGCGACGACGGCAACGACACGTTGACCGGTGGCACCGGCAGCAACAACGGCGCTTACGTCGACAGCTTCGGAGCCGCGTCGTATTCGAACAGCAACGGCACGCTCGCGTTCACGGGAAACTGGACCGAAGGCGGCGGCGAGACGACCAGCCCGACAGCAGGCGACATCTCGATCACCGGCGGCCGCCTTCAGTTCAATCAGGGCGTCGATGGCGGCGAGACGATCGAGCGCGCCGTCAACCTCGCCGGCGCGACCGCGGCGACGGTGTCGTTCACCTACGAGGACGACAATCTCAACGGCGGCCAGACCGTCATCGTCGAGGCACGGAATGTCAACACCAACGCCTGGGAGGTCTTGACCGGCGGAACGCTGGGAGGCGGTGCCAACGGCACCTTCAACTTCAGCGCCGCCCTGACGCCCGCCCAGATCGGCTCGAACTCGGCCATCCGCTTCCGGACTACCGGCGACGGCAACAACTGGGACAATGGCGACAACTTCTACGTCGACAATTTCACGGTCAACGTCACCGCGCCGGGCCTCAACGCCGGGGCAGACACGGTCAACGGCGGTGCGGGAGACGACACCATTGTCTGGAACGCCAATGCGACGGCGGTCCCGACCGATGGCCGCGACATCGTCAATGGCGGCACCGAAGGCACCGCGGGCGACACCTTCGTCATCAATGGCAACACCTCCAGCGAGGCCTACACGATCTATACGTTGGCCGCCTGGGATGCCGTTGCCGGCAACGACATCGCGAGCTTCGGCGGGCGTACGCCGGAAATCGTCGTCACAAGAGGCGGTTCGGCCTTCGCCAACGTGATCGCGGAACTGAGCGAGATCGAGGAGATCCGCATCAACGGCATCGAACCGACTGGAGCGACGGGCGGCGCGGGAGCAGGCGATACGTTCACGGTCGTCGGCGACTTCACCGCGACCAGCCTGCGCCTCAACACCATCACGATCGATAGCGACGAGGGCGACGACACGATCGACATTTCGGCCCTCACCTCGGCCCATCGCATCGTGTTCAAGTCCAACGGCGGCAACGACACCATCATCGGCGCCCTCCAGGCCGAGGACGTGATCGAGCTTCCGGAAGGGGCGGATCCGGCGACCTACCACCTGGTCGAGAACCAGGACGGCACCAAGACCATCTCGAACGGAACCCATTCGGTCACCTTCTCGGGCATGGTGCCGCCCCAGTTCGAACCCAATGAGCCGGACGAGGACGACGAGGAAGAAACCGAAACGCCGAACGAGGATGACGAGGCGCCAACGGCGGGCGGTGACGACGAAGAAGAGACCGAGACCGCAACCGACGGCGTGGTCCGGAACGGCACGGCGCAGTCCGATACGCTGGTCGGCACACCCGGCGACGACAGCATCGTCGCCTTCGCAGGAGACGACATCGCCGTCGGCCATGCTGGCGCCGATGCGATCTCGGCCGGCGAGGGGGCCGACTTCGTCAACGGCGGTGCTGGCCGGGACGTGATCTTCGCTGGCGCGGGCGACGACCACGTGTTCGCCGGAGCCGACGCGGACATCGTCTACGGCGATGCCGGGGCGGACCGCATCTTCGGCGATCAGGGCGACGACCTGATCAACGCCGGTGCGGGCGACGACACCGTGTTCGGCGGGGCCGGCAACGACCTGATCGTGGCCGAGATTGGCGATGGCAACGACGCCTATTTCGGCGACGAAGGCGCCGGTGGGTCGGGCACCGACACGCTCGACATGTCAGCGGCGAGCACGGCCGTCACCGTCAACCTGGGTTCCGGCCCGCTCGCGAACGGCAGCGCCTCGAGCTCGCAGACCGGCAACGACACGCTGTGGGGCATCGAGAATGTCACCACCGGCTCCGGCAACGACGTCATCGTCGCCGGCACCGCCGCCAACGTGATGAAAGGAGGGCTCGGCGACGACACCTTCCGCTTCAGCTCGGTGGAAGCGGCCAAGGGCGACACCATCGTCGGCTTCGAGCCGGGAGACCGCATCGACCTCAGCGGCATCGACGCGAACTACGCCGTCGACGGCAACCAGAGCTTCACACTGGTTTCCGATGCCGCGTTCACCGCGGCCGGGCAGCTCGCGGTGAGCTACGAGACTCACAACGGTCAGGAATTCACCGTCATCCAGGGCAACGTCGACGGCAACGCCGCCGCCGACTTCAAGATCGAGATCGCGGGCCACCAGAACCTCGGCTCCAACGTCACGCTCTAGCCTCACGACCCTATGCCGGAACGGGAGACCATCTTTCCGTTCCGGCCAGATTTCTGTTCCTCGCACCTGAGGGCATCCAAACAAATGGCTAAACCGAAAGAGCTCACACCCGCGAAGCGCCGGCGCCTGGCCGAGCTGACAAGGGGCTTCCGCAGCATCGTCCTGTTTCTGTTCGTGGTCTCCGGCATGATCAACGTGCTGGCGCTCACCGGCTCCGTCTACATGATGCAGATCTACGACCGCGCGCTGACCAGCGGCAGCATCCCCACCCTGGTGATGCTCTCGGTGCTCGCGATCGGGCTCTATCTATTCCAGGGTGCCTTCGACGTCGTCCGCTCCCAGGTGCTGGTGCGGGTTGGCGCCCGGATCGACCGCAAGATCGCGCCGCTGGCGCATCGCGTCGCCATCGACATGCCGCGTTTCGGCTTCTCCACCTCCGAAGCGCTGGAGCGCGGGCGGGACGTCGACACCGTCCGTGGCTTCCTCGGCAGCCAGGGCCCCTCGGCGTTGTTCGACCTGCCCTGGATGCCGATCTATCTGGCCTTCATCTACTTCCTTCATCCGATGCTCGGCGCGTTGACCTTCGCGGGCGCGCTCGTCCTCGTCGTGCTCACCGTGGTCAGCGAAGTCATGACCCGCCGTCTCATCGTGTCCACGCGCAAGGCGGCGACGGAACGCAACGGCATCGCCGACTGCAACGCGCGCAACGCCGAGGTGCTCAAGGCGATGGGCTTCGCAGGCCGCGCCGTCGGCCGCTTCAACGAGGCCAATGCCGAGCATCTCGATCTGCAGACGAAGGCCAACGACATCACCGGCGGGTTCGCCGCGGTTTCGCGTGTGCTACGCATGGTGCTGCAGTCGGCCCTGTTGGGGCTCGGCGCCTACCTCACCATCAAGGGTGAGCTTTCGGCTGGCGCCATCATCGCGGTCTCGGTCGCCTCGGCGCGCGCGCTGGCCCCCGTCGATCTCGCGATCGGCAACTGGAAGGCCTTCATCGCCGCGCGGATGGCCTACCAACGGCTGCGCGAGACCGTCATCGCGCTCGCCTCCGCCGACGAGCCGATGCGGCTGCCCGATCCGACCGCCCGTCTCTCCGTCGAGAAGATCACCGTGGCGGTCCCCGGGACCGGACAGGTGGTGCTGAGCGAAGTCGCCTTCGAGCTCGAGGCCGGCCAGGCGCTCGGCATCATCGGCCCCAGCGCCGGCGGCAAGACCACGCTGGTGCGCGCGCTGACCGGCATCTGGCCGGCGCTGCGCGGCAGCGTGCGGCTCGACGGCGCCGACCTGACCCAGTGGCGCGAGGACGACCTCGGCAGGCACATCGGCTATCTCCCCCAGGAGGTCGCGCTGATGGACACTACCATGGAGGAGAACATCTGTCGCCTCGAGCGCCAGCCCGACTCCCGCAAGGTGATCGCGGCCGCCAAGGCGGCCGGCGTCCACGAGATGATCGTCAGGCTGCCGGAGGGCTATCGCACCAGGTTGGGGCCGCAGGGCTGCGCGCTTTCCGCAGGTCAACGCCAGCGCATCGCGCTGGCGCGCGCGCTTTACGGCAATCCCTTCATGGTGGTGATGGACGAGCCCAACTCCAATCTCGACGGCGAGGGTGAGGCGGCGCTCACCGCGGCGATCGAGGGCATCCGCGCTCGCGGCGGCGTCGCCATCGTGATCGCGCACCGCCCGAGCGCGCTGGTGGCGGTCGATCTCGTCGCCATCGTCCAGGCCGGCCGCATGGTCGCCTTCGGCAAGAAGCAGGACATCATGACTCCTGTCCTGCAGCCTTCCGCGCTAACCCCGGCCGGCACGATTCCCGTAGAAGCCCAAATGCGGAGGCCTGCATGATCAACGTCCAGGCCACCCGCAAGTCCACCGTCGAGACTGCCCCCGGCCGCGAGGACTACGAAGAGAAGCAGGATCGCAGCCGCCGCTTCGTGCCGCTGATCTTCTTGCTCATCGTCGGATCCTGCACAGCCTACCTCAAGAGCTTCCTGCCAATGAAGCTGGGGGCCAGCGAGGACCGTGAAAAGGTCCGCGGCTCGGGCGAGGAGGAGAACCTGAAGGAGGACGCGCTCGCGGCGGCCGAGGAGCCCGCGGAGGAGCAGCCTGAGCCGCCCCGGTCGTCGGGCTGGACCGAGGAGGGCAGGATCGTCGCGCACGCCGAGGAGGAGCGCGCCGTAGGCGGCGGTGCGACCGATTTCAGCGCCCAGGCGCGCACCGACAAGCCCGAGCTGAACAACAAGGGGTCCGGCGCGAGTCCGAAGGTCGCCAACGACAACCACCGGCCTCGCCAGGAGGACTCCGGCTCCGGTGGTGGCAGTGGCGGTGGCGGAGGAGGTGGCGGCGGAGGAGGTGGCGGCGGCGACAGACCGCGCGACCCGCCGGCGCCGGATCACCGCAACCGCGCGCCCCGCGTCTCCGGCGCGGTGCATCTTCCCGACGTGGTGGCCTGCCACGGTCTGGCGATATCGATGGCGGCGCTGCTGGCCGGCGCCACCGATCCGGACGGCGACAATCTGACCGTGGTCGGCATCTTCTCCTCCTCCGGCTCCCTGGTCCGCACCGAGGACGGCTGGGAATTCGACCGCGCGCCGAACATGCTCGGCGAGGTCAAGCTGACCTACGCGATCAGCGACGGCTCCCACATCGTCATGCAGACAGCCTACTTCAATGTGGTTGAGGCGCCGCCCATCGTCGGGACCGAGAGCGACGACATCCTGCTCGGCACACAGTGCGCCGAAACCATCGCGGGACTCGGCGGAGACGACAACATCGACGCCAGAGGCGGCAACGACCGGATCTCGGGTGGGGCCGGCGACGACCATATTTTGGCGGGCGCGGGCCACGACGTGGTCTATGCGGGCGACGGCAACGACACCGTGTTCGCGGGCACGGGCAACGACGTGGTGTTCGGCGGCACCGGCGACGACCGTCTGTGGGGCGACGAAGGCGACGACACCCTGCTGGGTGAGGAGGGAGACGACCACCTCGACGGCGGCGCGGGCCGCGACATTTTGCTGGCGGGAGCCGGCGACGACACCCTTGAGGGCGGTGACGGCCACGACCATCTCGACGGCGGCGAGGGCGCCGACCGGATGTCCGGCGGGAGCGGCAACGACATCATCGCCGACGGCGGCGGAAACGACGTCGCCACCGGCGGCGCGGGCAACGATATCGTAATGGCGGCCGCCGATGCCGCGGACGACGGCTTCGCCGGCGGCGCCGGCGTAGACACGCTGGACTATTCATCGGCTACGCGTTCGATCAGGGTGGATCTGGGCTCGGGTACCGCCTCCGGCACTGACATCGGCAACGACGCGATCGCGGAGTTCGAGATCGTCATCGGCGGCGCGGGCGACGATACCCTCACGGCCGCTGGATCGGCTTCGGCCTCGATCGACGGCGGCGGCGGAAACGACGTCGTGGCCGGGGGCGCCGGCGACGACACGCTGACCGGCGGGACTGGCAACGACACGATCTCGGACGGCGGCGGATCTGATACGGTCGCCGGCGAGGCCGGAAACGATCTGGTTCTCGCTGGGGCCGATGCCGCGGACGACAGCCTCGACGGCGGTGCCGGGACCGACACCCTCGACTATTCCTCGGCCATCAAGAAGATCGCCGTGAATCTCGCCTCGGGCCGAGCCTTCGGTGAGGATATCGGAGAGGACGCGATCGCAGAGTTCGAGATTGTCGTCGGCGGCGCGGGCGACGACGTCATGACGGGGAGTGCGGGAGCCGACACTCTCGCCGGCGGGGCCGGCAACGACATCATCGCCGACGGCGGCGGAGCCGACAAGGTGGACGGCGGCAGCGGCGACGACGTCGTGCTGGCGTCGGCCGACGGCACCGACGACGCCTATGATGGCAATTCGGGTCAGGACACCCTCGACTATTCGGCGACCACCGTCACCGTCACGATCGATCTGCGCAGCGGCACCGCCGTGGGACGTGAGATCGGCAAGGACCTGATCGATGGCTTCGAGGTGATCATCGCGGGCTCCGGTGACGACGTGATCATCGCCGGCAGCGGCGCGGTGGTCCTGACCGGCGGCGCCGGCGATGACTGCTTTCAGTTCCAGCGCGGTGATGACGGCGCTCAGCAGCAGGACGTGGTCAAGAAGATCACCGACTTCACAATCGGCGACAAGATCGTGGCCGCGACCTATCAGATTACGATCAAGGAAGGCTGCGACGCCGAGGAGCAAGTCGCTGACCTGTTTGAACAGATCTACCTCGACGAGAACCACGGCGGCCACAATCGCCAAGTGCGCTTCCGCTTCGAGGAACTCGCCGAGGGCAAGTACACCGCCATCGACGTCGATTACGGCAACGACGACGCAGACGGCATGACGATCGAAGTCGCCGGTCACCACCATCTGCAATTCTCGTCGATTCATTCCTGAGGTGAAGCCATGAAGCATGTCGCTGCATCTGAATTCGCCCGCTTGGAGCATCCGGCTATCGACGCGCCCCGCGAACGGCCGTTGCGGCTGTGGCCGCGCATCGTCGCCGGCCTCGTGCTGAGCGCGCTACTGGTCGCCGGTTGCGGCGGCTGGGCCGCCTGGGCGATGTTGGAGGGCGCGGTGGTCGCCGCCGGAACGGTCAAGGTCGACCAGAACCTCAAGGAGGTGCAGCACCGCGACGGCGGCATCGTCAAGACACTGTCGGTGCGCCAGGGCGACCAGGTTCGCGAAGGCCAGGTGCTGGCGACCCTCGATGACGTCCAGATCAAGGCCGAGCATCTGATCGTGCGCGCGCAGCTGGTCGAGGCGCTCGGGCGCCGCGCCCGCCTGGTGGCCGAACGCGACAACCTGACGTCCGTCGAGTTTCCCGGCGACATGCACGCGTTATTCCCTTCGACCGCCGGATCGGTGATCCACGGCGAGGCCCGTCTGTTCGCCGGCAACAAGACCGCGCGCGACAGCCAGAAGGAACAGCTCGAGCTCAGCATCGCCCAAACCGGCGAGGAGATCAGGGGCATGGCGGCCCGCCTCGCCGCCAAGGAGGAGGAAGGTAAGCTCGTCGGTGCCGAGCGCGAGAAGCTGCAGTCGCTCTTCGAGCGCAAGATCGTCGAGTACCAGCGCGTTTATACCTCCCAGCGCGACTACGCCCGCATCATGGGCGAGCAGGGCGAGATCCAGGCGAGCATCGCGCGCGCCAAGGTGAGGACCAGCGAGATCCGCGTGCAGATCATCGCCGTGGACCAGAACGCCTCGACCGAGGCCCAGAAGGACCTGCGCACAGTGGAGGCGCGCATCGCCGAGCTTCAGGAGCGCAAGCTCGCCGTCGAGGACCGGCTGTCGCGCACCGAGATACGTTCCCCGGCGTCCGGCTACATCAACGAACTGTTTGCCTACACGGTGGGCGGCGTCATCACCCCGGCGGCCAAGATCGCCACCGTGGTGCCGGAGAACGCCGACCTCAAGTTCGAGATTCGCATCTCGCCGGCCGACATCGACCAGGTGAGGGTTGGACAGCCGGCGCGCATCCGCCTCTCCGCCTTCAACCGCGCCACCACGCCGGAGCTGAAGGGCAAGGTCGCGATGGTGTCGCCGGCCTCGGCCCGGGATCCGTCCAACGGCCAGGAGCACTACATCGCCCACGTCCGCCTGCTTCCGGCCGAGGCGGACCTGATCCAGCACAAGGGACTGAAGCTCGTTCCCGGCATGCCGGCGGAGGTCTTCGTCTCGACCCAGGAGCGCACCGCGGCCTCCTATCTGGCCAAGCCCGTCATCGACCAGATGACACGCGCCTTTCGGGAGCGCTGAGGCATGACGAATTTCCCCGCCGACACACCGAGGAAGGCATCGACGCCGAGGTGGCCGCCGGGGTTCCTTACGTTAACCTTTCAGCGAAGGGGAGCGTCGGGAGCCGCGAACCGGCGACATTCGGCGGGGGTTCGGAGGCCTTCCGGCCCAGCACCGCAGCCCGGGCATCTTGCCACACCTCCGGAATATCCAAGGACGGATTCCACGAATTGGTATTTTCTTTCGGGCTCGGGGATTTTTCTTTCCTCGTGAATGCCTTGGAACCGTCGTTCTCCACCGGCGGAAGTTTTAATGATGGCTCTTTTGGGTGGGTTTGATGAGCGATATTACGATCGCGATTGTCGAGGACCAGCCTTTGATGATGACGGCCCTCACGACCTTTCTTTCGGCGTCGACCGATTTCAAGATCGTCGCCTTCGGCGTCACCGCCGCCGACATGATCCGGCTGGCCCGTTTCCATGTCCCCAGGCTGATGATTCTGAGCCCCTCCGTCCCCGACGAGACCTACGACGCCATCCGCACGATCCGCAACGTCCTGCCTGCGATCAAGATCGTCGCCTACACCTCCCAGCACGGCGTCGACCATGCCGTCCGGGCGCTCGACGCCGGCGCTCACGGCTACGTCCTCAAGCGCTCCTCGGCCGACGAGTTGATGGCCGCCGTCCGGGCCGTGCTGAAGGATGAGACCTATATTACCCAGGGCTTTGCGGTCCGGGTGATCGACGCGCTCCGCAACACCGACGTCCGCCACCGCGTCGCCGAGGCCATCAAGCTCAGTCAGCGCGAGGGGCAGATTGTCCGGCTGCTGCTGCGTGGCATGACGAACAAGGAAATCGCCGCGACGCTTCGCATCACCGAGAAGACGGTCAAGCACTACATGACCGAGCTGATGCAGAAGATGCAAGCCAGGAACAGGGTCGAGGTCATCATCGCCGCCCAGAGGATGTCCGAGTACCGACTCCAGTCGCTCGACGCCTGAAACAGGAAAAGGATTCGCGCTGCCCGCTCCGGCCGGTTTAGTCCTTCGCCCGAATCCTGTTCGTATCGCTCCCGGCAGCGGACACCTACCCTGCAGCGTCGGAACCGGAAATTCCGGGCCGAAGAAGGCGATATGCGCCGACAAGACCGAGCCCGATCGGAGATCCCGTTTTTCGTCTGGAAAACGGGATCTCTCTCTCGTATCGATCAAACTGCAGAAGTCTCGTTTGCTGGAGAAATAACGCGTTCGGTCCTGGTCGGGTTGCTATCCCGACGTTGCTGAACTGGCTGCCCGTTCGGGTGTAGATGCCCGTACCGGCGTTGAGCTTGATCGAATTCTGACGATCGATCGGCAGCGCGACAGTAAAACCCGTACGCATGGTCTCTTGTTCGTTGTCGCCCTTCTTGCCGTCTACGGTGGTGCGGAGGCTTCTGAAATAGGTGCCATCCAATGAAATCCATGCGCCGGAGAGTGAAACCCCAGCGCAGGAGCTAGGCCAAGGAAACCGTAAACTCGGAATGCCGTCTGGGGGAGCGTAGGTAGCGGTCTCCCGCTAACAATTCCCCCGAGGGGGATCCGAGYCTGCCATGGCGGGCTCATAGCTCAATGCCAGCAGACGATCGCCCTTAACCGCGACCATCCGCAACGGCATGTAGGTTAGCCAACCGCTTAAGTCACGAAGGGCGAAGTTCGCTCGGCAGTGGCGCGTCAGGCGTCGGCGATCAGTGAGGCGATGTCCTCGAGCGGACGCCGGCTGAAGTCCTTCGCGAGCTCCCCTAAGATCTTGTCTCTCAGGTCGCGATTGAAGTGCTTGCGCATCTCTCCCAGGATTCTGGGATCGGAGACGACGACCAAGTGTTCGATGGTTCCGTCAAGGCTGAGCTTGTTCAGGAAAGCCGCCGTCGCTGCCGCGAAGTCGTCCTCGACGAGCCGCCTCCCGTCGGGGTTGGCTGAGCCGGAACGATGCCGCGCACCCAAGCCCGAGTGGGCGGACTGAGGCGGAGCCGCCGTGATCTCGACCAAGTGGACCCCAGGTTTCACGCCTGTATTGTGGAACAGGCGGATCGTCTCGCCGTCAGCGACAGCTACTGTCGCACCGGTAGGCAGAATCATCGAAAGACCTCCCGTTCACGATCCCGCACTGACACGGCGGGCTATGTACTTGTCAGCCGGCGTGTTGCTGCGTCTCTTAAGCTCCCGGCACGGAACTCCTCAGAGCAGGGCAGTACAACGATCGCCGTAGGAAGCGGCGCGGCGCGCACGGCGATCTTGGCGGCCGAGAAGTCGGTGTGCTGGGGAACGCCTTCCCGGCCGGTCGACGATCACTCGAAGATTGAGTCCTTGGCGGTCGAAAGGAAAATCACCTCTCGCTATGGAGTCGATAGCCGACCGTTATCGGAATGACTGAAAGACGCTTGGCGCCGCGGCGGGACTACGGCGCTTCCCTCTGCGAGCACTCGCGCAAGCGGTCGCCGGAAGCCCCGCCTTTGCCGAAGCTTGTTCGAAGGCAGATGGAAGCTTCGGCCCGGATGCCTCGGTACTCGTCGCGACATTGGAAGCGCGCGCACCCTTCGCGATGTCGGGACGACCGGCGCAATGTTCCGCGGCGTTTGCCCGGCGTCGTCTCGACGCGGGTCGGCTACGTCAAGAACTTCGCCCACCGCAACCGCGCTACGCACGCGGCAGCGATGGAGATCGCGTCCGGTTCGACCAAGACGAGCTTCAGCGACCGGAAAGAGTTCTTCTGCCAGATTTCCCGCGCGCCGTGGTCCCCGCCCTTAGGGGAACGTCAGGCCGAATGCAGCCGGATCGGGCTGCTCGCCTTTCCGGGGGACCAAGAAGCGTTCCAACCCACCCGGCACGAAGCTGAGCAGCAGGGTCGCCTGGTCGCCGACCACCTCGATCGTATGCGGCACACCGCGGGGAAGAGCCGCGTAGGCGCCTGGTCCCACCTCGATACGGGCATCGCCGACCCGCGCGATTAGCTTCCCTTGCACCACGTATAGTAGCTCGTCCTCGCGCGTGTGGGTGTGTAGCGGCGGTTCTTCCCCGGCTCGCACCGTCCACAGGACAGTGCCATATTCGCCTCCGGACTGGCTGCTCTCCACCTTCATCTCGACGCTCGAGCCTCCGCTCGAGGTCACTGTCTCGCCGCCGTGCGGCACCGTGAGAACCGGCTTGTGAACTGACATTGTAACCTCCTGATTGCGCGTCGGATGAGCCCGGCACCGTGCAAGCATGGAATTCCGTGCGGCGAATTGGAAATGACGTCACGCCATGAAATCAATAGCTGCGCGTCATGATGGCGGTTCGCTTTCCGCATCGGACTCGCGTGCATCCGACGTTGACTGCTCGAGCAGCTCGGTCAGCATCCTGATGGCCTCCGTTGGCTTCAGGACTTCGCTCACGTAGCTGTTCGATCTTCTCATGCAGCAATCTGAGCTTCGCCCTACATTGATCCGGTAGTCGCTCCCTGCGGCTTTGCGATCGATATCTTGCTGCTTGTTCTGGCTTAGCATGATGATCAGCGCTGCGTTGCCGCCTGGGCGCGCGGCGTGCCGATAACGGTCGGCTATCGACTCCATGGCAAGAGGTGATTTTCCATTTTTCGGTGCTGGACCCAATCTTCGTGCCGTCGTCGCCCGCCCGCGTGTACAGGCCGAAGTTGGCGTACTGTTGGACGATCGCAGGCCAGGAGTTTCCCAGATGCTGATCAAATATTCATCCGACATTTCCTTTCCCGGCGAGGTCGAGAGCCCTCTGCCGGAGGATGTCGTCGTGCTTGCGGGCCGCGCCGGCGTCGCGCTTGGGGTGCAGCGCCCACTCGGCGTGAGAGTGCGGAGCGTCAGCGGTCACGGCAGCGGTGTGATCGCGTCCAGGCGCGTGGAGATTCCGGTCGTCGGGGGCTACGGCGAGATCTCCGGGGTCCTGTTCCGAACCGCCCCACGGTCAAGCACGCGCCGCGTGGCCTTCGCCCGCGGTTCGGAGGGGGAGAGGTCGATCGGGGACGTGGCGCAGTTCGTCGTCCACGACATCAACAACCTTCTCGCCGTGATCAGCGGCGGCCTGCGGCTGCTCGAGTGCCGGAGCGACGCCGCTTATCGAGAGGCGATCGTTGGCAAAATGCAGGAGGCGATTACGCGAGGCGTGTCGCTCAGCCGCCAGCTCCTCGATACTGCGCGACCATGCCGCAAGTCGATCGACGGCTTTGTCGCAGGCAGTCGTCTCGCAGCGATCGCGGGTACGCTTGACTGGGCGTTGCGCCCGGACATCACTGTCCGCACCGAGATCGCGCCTGACTTATGGACCTTCAATGCCGACCCGGAAGAGCTGTACTTTGCGCTCCTGAATCTCTGCCGAAACGCAGACGATGCCATGCCGGCCGGCGGCACGATCACCGTCGCGGCGCGGAATGTCGAGCCGTTTAGCGCGGACCGCGGGTTCATTGAGATTGTCGTCGCCGACGAGGGGGAGGGCATGTCTGAGGAGGTCCTGTCGCAGGCGTTCCTTCCGTACTTCACGACAAAGGCGGCTGGCGGCGGCAGCGGACTCGCGCAGGTTCGGCGCTTCGCCGAAGGGCGGAGCGGTGCGATCAGTATAGAGAGCGAGCGAGGTGGCGGCACGCTGGTCCGCCTCTGTCTCCCGCGTGTCGACGATGCGGGGGGCCGGAGCAGCTTTGTCGGTACGCGGATCACGCGCACGCCGTCATCCAAAACTCCCCGCGGTCAGTGACTACCGCGGTGTGGCGGGAAGGCCGGAGATGCGGAAAAGCGGGAACGCGCCCGCGGGGGCTTCCCATCCGGCGAATCACCGTGAATGCGACGTATGGTCGGGCCACTTCGACACCGAATCGACTACATCGCGGCACTCTAGGAACGAGATAAGACTATGTTTTCCGTGATTTTCGAAGCCCTCCCCCATAAAGGGAAGTGGGATAACTACCTCGACAACGCCAACATGCTGCGCCCCGAGCTGGAGCAGGTCGAGGGCTTCGTCGACAACATCCGCTACAAGAGCCTGACACGCGAGGGCTGGATCCTTTCGCTTTCGAACTGGCGGGACGAGAAGTCGCTCGTCCGTTGGCGCATCCGCATGCGCCATCACGAGGTCCAGCAGAAGGGCCGCGATGAAATACTCGCAGGCTACCACCTCCGCGTCGGTCAGATCACTGCCGACAATAAGGTGCCCGTGGGTTACGCCCTCAGGGAGCAGCGGCTCGATGAGACCGAAGTCGGGGAGGGGCTGACAGTCACGCTGATCAACGCGACGCGCCCCGCGGAGTGGAAGCAGACCGACAATCCGTACGACTGCGCGGAGTGGCTCGGACTGAACCCTTGGGCCGCCGACTTCACGTCCTGGGACATCTTCGAAGCAGTGCTCACGCCTGGCGACCTGATTCTGCTCATGTCCTGGAAGGACGCCGCCGCAGCGCAGGCTTACGAGGACGCTTCCGCGCCGGATGACAAGGCAAGGGTTCGTAGAGTGCGGATCGTGCGCGACTACGGGAAATACGACCGTCGCGAGGCACCTCAATACTTCGAAGATGCCAAGGGCGGCGAGACCCTCCATGCCTGACGCCGCTCCGTCGGGAAGGGCCATGCTGCCACGAGAGTTCGACTCTGGGTTCGCTATGCCGCCCAGTCTCGCGTTTAGCCAGGCTTGGTAAGAAACAGACGATTGGCGGTTGACGAATTATCGTTGAGGCTTGCTCCGCTAGCTGTCGCACGATTGATTTCTGCACTGACGAAGGTGACGAACATGGGTACGCGGCGGCGCCGCCGCCCGTTCGGTACTCGCCCATCTCGCATGCACTAACCTGGCTCTCAGAAACTCCTGAAAGCGTGTCCGTGCGTCCTAATCAATAGGCCGAGCCGTTCCAACCTGCGCAGGCAAGTCGCATCTACTTCCCATGATCGCGACGTGCCTGTCACGCCGTCGATTGCAAAGGCTTGTCTCTATCGACAGTCGCACCTTGACGGAGAACATAACAACCCATGGAGCTTCATCAGGTTCGCTACTTCCTCGCCGTCGCGTCCACGCTCAACTTCACCCGCGCGGCCGAGCAGTGCAATGTCACGCAGCCCGCGTTGACCAAGGGGGTGCAGAAGCTCGAGCAGGAACTCGGCGGCCAGTTGATCTACCGCGAACGCCAGCTCACCCAACTCACCGATCTTGGAAAGGAGGTCCTTCCGATGCTCGAGCGCACACTGGCCTCGGCAGAGGCGGTGCGTCGCCGAGCCCAGGAGTTCCAACGCAAGGACGTTGCGCCACTGAAGATCGGCCTTGCCCCCTCCATCTCGGCGTCGCTCGTCCTCGATCCGATCGCGGAGATCGCAAAGTTCGTTCCTGGACTTCACGTCGAGCTGCGCGAGGGCGCGGCGAAGAAGCTCGTCGACCTCTTGCTTGAGGGTGAGATCAACGTCGCAATGGTTGGGGACGTGCRGGATGTGCCCGCCCGCATCGATGACTGGTCGCTGTTCGAGGAGCGCTACGTTGTGGTTCTCGCGCCGACGCACCGGCTCGCAAATCGTCCCTCGATCGGCATCGACGACCTCCGCGAGACCATCTTGCTCGAACGCGCCGACTGCGACGTGGCCCCGAAGATCCAGAAATCGTATTTCCCCGAGAGCCCGCCCCAGCTTGGCCACTGCAGCGGTCACGACCTGCACCTGCAGCACATGGCCGCGGCCGGCCTTGGCGTGATGCTCGCGCCCGAGCACATGCCGCGCCTTCCGACGCTCAAGACCATCCCGCTCGAAGGCAACCTGGTTTCACGGGAGGTACGCCTACTGGCTGTGCAAGGGCGCCGCTACTCCCCGGCGCTGGACGCATTCGTCAAGGTCGCGCGGCTTCGCGACTGGTCGGTCGAAGCCCCCGACCGGGGCGTGCCGCACGCAGCGGTCCCGGTGGTGTCGAGGGCGCCCGCATGACCACGACACGCACGCCGACGGCCAGCCGCTTCCAGCCAATCGATCCTCAGCCCGATGACTCCCAACCGATGTTAAATCAAACCAACAAGACACTCGCCCGGATTCGCACCGAGTTGTTGACGACGTTCAGCGCTGCGGATTGGGAGTCATACAACCACCTCGTGCGCTGGCTCCGAGATACAGACGTGGCATCGCACGCTCTGAAGGTTGGAGATGACGCGCCGAGCTTCCTCCTGCCGGACGCTGATGGCCGTCTCCACTCCTCCGAACGGCTGCGCCGCAAAGGACCCCTCGTCCTGAGTTTCTTCCGAGGCGGCTGGTGTCCTTTCTGCACCGCTGAGCTTTGCGCCCTGCAGGCTGCAAAGGATGAGTTCGAGAGCATCGGTGCGACCCTCGCAGTGGTGACACCCGAGACGAGGGACTTCCCGCGGCAGCTCAAGCGGAGCCTAGGCTTGGACCTGAAGGTGCTCTCCGACGTCGACTATGGCGTTGCCATGTCGTATGGCGTGCTGTTCCGGGTGCCCGACGAGACCAAAGCGCACTATTCCGGGCTAGGATTCGACTTCGGCGCCCGGCACGGGTCACCGGAGTGGATGTTACCTATTCCCGCGACCTATGTGATTGACGCGGAAGGCCGGATCCGCAGCGCATTCGTCGAGCCGGACTTCACGATACGAGAGGAGCCGACGCAAATCCTGGCCTCGCTGCGCCAGGCCGCTTCCACGTCCGAGTGAGGGCAGTAGAAGGTGGGGAGCAATATCCGGGCAAACCTGGCGATGAGCCAGTTTGAAGTGCCCTTCGACGACCGCGCACTCGCAGTTGCCTACTACGACGTAAGACGGTCGGGTCGGCGCTCACAGCGCTCACGTACGACGATATCTTCTGCTTATCGAATACATGTCCAAAGAGAATTTCTAATTTTGTCGGCCGAGTCCGATCTTTAGGGCTGGCTAGGCCGAGCGCGCGGTTGGCCACACAGCGATTGAAGCAATGATTGAAGCCGTTTCACTGGATCAGAGTGCACAGCGCGCGAGCGGTAGAGGAGATCCCCATGAAACTATCGAGGATTATCGGCCTCGCTGTTGCCGTCTCCCTGGTCACCGGCGCCGTGGCAGCGCTCGCGCAGATCAACGGAGCGGCTCCGGCCGGCCCGACCGCGAACGTGGTAGACGGCGCTGGGCACCTGCGCGTGCCGGCGGACTACCGAACCCTCTACCAAGCGCTCGGCACCTGGGCGATTGCGGCTGAGAGCGGCCAGGGCTCGAATGAAATCCACGCCGTGTACGCATCCCCGGGGGTGATCGACGGCTACCGGAAGACGGGGCATTTTCCGGACGGCGCCGTTCTGGTGAAAGAAGTCTTCGCGACTTCGACCAACGAGATGACCACCGGCACGGTAAGCCACGCCGACAAGCTCAAGGGCTGGTTCGTCATGGTGAGAGACAGTAAGGGAACGCACCCCGGCAACCCGTTGTGGGGCGACGGGTGGGGATGGTCGTGGTTCGACGCGGACAAGCCGCTCAAAACCACCTCGACGGACTATCGTTCCGATTGCCAGGGGTGCCACCTGCCTGCCACGGCCACGGACTGGATTTATGTGAATGGATATCCCGTGCTGCGTCACTGACTGACGTTCAGAGTAAAAACGAGCGGATGGAGTTCGACGTGTCCCTCTCGGTCTATGACATCACGGTCCCTGTCATGGTGCACGGAGTGAACGTGATGGACGACTATCTCGACCACGCCCAAGCACTCGAGCGGACCAAGGGATATGAGCCTGGAAGGATCCTTGGCGAGCGGCTCGCGTCCGACATGCTGAGTTTCGGAGAGCAGATTTCTGTAAGCTGCAATAAGGTCGACGCCCACATGGCGAAGCTGATGCAGCGCGACGCGCCTGCTCCCCACAACACCCTCATGATGTACCCGGCACTGAAGGGGCGGCTCCTCGAGACGCGCGGCTTCCTGCAAAACGTGCGGCCGGACGAGATGGACAACGCGCAGTCCCGCACATACGAACTGACACCGCCTATCGTGCGCGGGTGGTTCGGTGGCGACGACTACATCCGGCACCTGGTGCTGCCCGACTTCTTCTTCCACATCGCGATTGCGCACGCGATCCTTCGGCACCTCGGAGCGAAGATCGGGAAGCGCGACTACCTCGGCAACCTCAGTCAGCAGAGCGGAGGTGACTACTCGTGAGCGGCAGGCGCGGTGCGCGACACGAGCCGAAGCCTTCAAGGTTCACGCCGGAAATTGCATACTGATGGGTGGCGTCGACGGTCTGACGGCGGCTCAGCGCCGCTGGTTAATGCTCTGCATCTTGCTTGGACTTGGTCTAAGTTCCCTCGGAAGCGCGATCGTGAATATCGCCTTGCCAAACATCTCGCGTTCATTCGCAAGCAGGGACGCCGCGACCGTTTGGGTCGTGAATGCCTATCAGCTTTCGGCAACGGTCTGCTTGTTGCCCGTTGCAAGTCTGGTCGAATCACTCGGTCTGAAGCGCGTTTATACCGCCGGCCTGGCTATTTTTGTTTTCGCGTCGTTGGGTTGCGCGTTCGCTCCAACATTGCCGATGCTGGTGAGTGCGCGCCTAATTCAGGGTGCCGGGGCAGCTGGAGTTTCTGTGGCCGGCATGGCATTTGTACGCGTGATTTATCCGCATCACATGGTCAGCAAGGGCTTCGCGTTAGTCGCATTAGCAGTGGCGATACCTGGAGCATTGGGCCCCACCATCGCGGCGGCAGTACTTGCCGTGGCAAAATGGCCCTGGTTGTTCTTGGTGAATGTGCCATTCGGCCTCACTGTTCCACTATTTATTGCTGCTGCACCACCAGACGTTCGGGTTGCGCGCTCTCTCGATCTGATCGGGACCGCTCTCAATGCGCTGGCGTTCGGGCTTTTCGTCGTCGGTGTCGGCACGCTGGGTACTGGCGATGGGCGCATTGCGACGGGAGAGATCGTGGCAGGTCTCTTCTGTCTCAGTCTCTTCGTTCGACAACAGCTCCGGCACCCTATGCCAATGTTGCCATTCGATCTTTTCCGTATACCTCTGTTTACCCTATCGGTGTGGACATCCGTCTGCTCCTATGCCGCACAAATTCTGGCTTACGTCTCCTTGCCGTTTCTATTTGAGACGAGGATGCATCTTTCGGCCGTGGAAACAGGTCTTCTTCTGACAACCTGGCCGTTCATGACTGCAGTCACGGCCCCAATTGCCGGCCGCTTGACGATCCGCCACCCCGCTTCGGTGATCTGCAGCATTGGTTTGGCGTTGTTGGCGGTCGGTTTGCTCCTGATGATCTTCTTGCCGACATCTCCGGCGAGATGGGATGTCGTATGGCGACTGGCTCTTTGCGGTATCGGCTTTGGTCTTTTTCAGACCCCGAACAACACGGCGATGATGACGGTTGGACCCGTAGGGCGCAGCGGGGCCGCAAGTGGGATGAATGCCTCGGCTCGCTACGTCGGATGGTCACTTGGTTCCGCGTTGGTCTCGCTGATCTTCGGCTTGGGCGGAGACCAAGGCGCCGTCTTCTGTCTGGTCGCCGGAATGGCCTTCGCTCTGACGGGAGTCGCTACCAGCAGCGCTCGTCGGTTCAGATAGCGTCCAAATGCGGGACGCAGCACCTCGTCGGAGGTCGTCCGGCGATATCTGCGCCATGTGCTCGCTGCTGCAGACAAACGTGGCTTGCGACAAGTCGCCGCAAAGCTCGTGGCTCGAGATCAACGATCAGCCATGACGCTCCGCTGAACACGGCTTCCGGTAAGTTCAGGGTGTCTGCCAGATTTAGTGAAGTATCGAATTCGGTTGAATTCCGTGCTTTCTAAGTTGCGTCCGCTTTCGCCATGACCGGTGTCAGGGTCATCGAGGCCGCAAAGGCGCCGCCGATCGAGGTCGCGGCGGCTATGGCGAGGCCGACTTCGTAGCCGGACGAGAAAGACGCGACGCCGGCGGCAAGTGCCACCCCGGCGAGCTGCGCAATCCGGCTCGCCGCATTGTTGATGCCGGAGGCGAGTCCTTCGTCGGCCTGATCCACACTCGACATGACCGACGCGGTGAGCGGCGCCACGAGCACAGCGAAGGACAGGCCCAGTAGGGTCATAGGTCCGATCACGCCGAGCATCAGGGATTCTTTCTCGCCAAGCGCCATCAGGATATAGGCGAGTGCCGCACCTAGCGGTCCCGCGATGAGCATGGCCCGCGCGCCAATCTTGTCTGCCAGCCGGCCGAAGAGATTTGACAAGAGCCCCACGCCAAGCGTGAAGGGTAGGAATGCGAGCCCAGCGTCGGTCGACGACAGGGCGCGGCGATCGATGAGCTCAAAGGGGAGCAGAAAGAACATGATCGAAACCCCCGCGTAGACCATCAGGGTGACAACGTTCAGCCCGAGGAAGGCGCGGTTCTCCGCCAAGCGAGGTGGCGTCATCGGGTGTTCGCTTCCGCGCTCCCAGAGCGCGTAGAAGGCGAGCCCGATAATGCCAAGCCCGGTGACAATCACGAGCACTGTGCCCGACGGGGCTGAAGCGTCCGCGGCGGCCTGAACTTCACCGCGGCCGATTTGGCTAAGCGCCCAGGCAAGCGCCCCGATCGCCGAAGCGAGGATCGCGGCGCCAATCACGTCGAATCCGCGCTGAATGCGACCATCCTTCGGCGCAAAGACCAGCAGAACTCCCACTGCCACGAGCGCGAGCGGCGGGTTGATCCAGAACACGGATGGCCAGCCAAAGGTCTCGGTGAGCCAGCCGCCCAGGACAGGACCTCCGGCGGTGGTGAGAGCCGACGCTGCGGCCCATACGCCGATCGCTCGGTTCCGCTCCGCGCGCGGATAGGTGGCCCCGATCAGGGCGAGGCTGGCGGGGGTAACGATCGCTGCGGCTACCCCCTGCGCGACGCGGGCAGCGATCAGCCAGGCGGGCGAAGGTGCCATCGCGCAAGCCGCGGATGTCAGACCGAACAGCACGCAACCGAACCAGAGCATGCGCGCCTTGCCATAAACATCCGCGAGGGCGCCGCCGATCAATGTCAGCGAGGCGAGCGCCAGCATATACCCGTTGAGAACCCATTGAACCGAGGCAAGGTCCGCCGCCAAATCTGAGCGCAATCTCGGTAACGCAACTGGCAACGCTGTCGCATCGATGAACGCCATCGAGGACGCGAGCACACAGGCCGCGAGTACCATGCGCCGGCACCGAGGCGGCGCTTCCCGACCGAGCTCTCGCGGGCAAGGTTCTGCGTCGATAACGCCGCGGCTGCATCCCTCTACAAACGGCTGCGCCTCGTTGCGACACGCTCGCCGTCTCTGGTTCGCAGGATTGGTCATTCGAGTCTTATTTCGGGTTGAAAGTGGTTCCGACAGCCGTCTCATACGGTGGCGGTCGGACCCCGGTGAAGGAAATTATCTCTCGCCATAAAATCGATAGATAATCGTTATTGCCTTGCCGCGCGGCGGCATGCCGTCGCGGCGTTCGCAACTTGCCTTGATTTACCAATGGCAGAGAAGACCGTCGCACCACTATTCCCCGCTGCAATGGAAACCATACATGCCGGCTATTGGAGAATGTTACTCCGCGCTGCCATCAATGGGTACCGCTCGCGGATTTTGTCGAGGGCTGGACAACTGAGATCGTGGAGGCGCCGTCCCATCTTCGCTTTCGGAACTACCCCATGGTCGCTGGCAAGCGATGCCGAACCGGCTTTTGTCGCTGGAACGTATCCAGCAAAGGAGCAAATAACTGAGGAGACAACTCACATGAAGGCAATCGCCGTAACGGACCAGGCCGCGGGAACGGCCGGGATGAAGCTGGTGGAGCGGCCCGAACCGCGGCCAGCGATAAACGACATCGTCGTTCAAGTTCATGCATCGGGCTTCACTTGGGATGAGCTGACGTGGCCCCCGATGTGGACCGATCGCCTCGATCGTGACCGAACACCGTCRATCCCTGGGCACGAGCTGGCCGGAGTCGTCACCGCTCTCGGTTATGGCACGACGGGATTGTCAGTGGGACAGCGGGTGTTCGGCCTGACGGACTGGTATCGCGACGGCACCTTGGCGGAGTATGTGGCCGTCGAGGCACGCAACCTTGCGCCGCTGCCGGGCGACGTCGACTTCACGGTGGGCGCGAGCCTGCCGATGCCGGGTCTGACTGCGTGGCAAGGACTGTTCGTGCACGGCCACCTTCAGTCGGGGCAGACCGTCCTTGCGCACGGTGCGGCTGGCGTCGTCGGTTCGATGGTGACGCAACTCGCACGTGAGGCCGGCGCCTACGTCATCGGCACCGGACGCGTTGCCGACCGTCAGGCGGTGCTCGACTTCGGCGCGAATGAGTTCGTCGACCTCGAGAACGACGCTCTGAAAGATGTCGGTGGCGTCGATCTGGTTTTCGATATCTTCGGCGGCGACATCGCGAAGCGGTCCGCAAGCCTGATTCGAGCGGGAGGAGCGCTGGTGACCATCGCCGGGCCGACCGAGGCGCGGCCCGCCGACGGCTTGGCGATCGACTTCGTTGTCGAGTCCGATCGCGCCCAACTGGGTGAGATCGTCCAGCGTCTGCGGGACGGACGACTGCGGACGAACATCGGCACCGTCTCGACCCTCGATGACGCCATCGCCGCCTTCAATCGGACCGAGCGACGCAAGGGGAAGACAATCGTTCGCGTTCGCCCGTGAGAACTTGGGGCGGAGAACGGTTCCGCGCTCCTCGTCAGCACGGCACGCATCCACGTTTAGGCGTCGTTCGGCCGTGGCCTCCGGCGGCGCGGCGCGGGCAGGAGGCGACGGCGGTTCATGGCAAGCCTGCTTGAGGTTGAATTGATGTTGCGAAAAGTGATCCGCGAACGGACACGGCAGTTCGGCTTCGGCTGCCGGCCAATGAGCCCGCGCGCCGCGAAGCGCGCCACCTGACATGACGGCCAGGTCGTGAGCAGCGCGTCCCTGACCCTGACCGATCGCGGCCTGGCGCTCTCCGAGCCTAAGGCCGTCGGAGCGCAGGGCAGCACCAAGGTGCTCGCCGCGTCGAGCCTGGGCAGCTGCCTCGTGTTCGTCAGCGGCGCCGTCGTCACGGTCGCGCTCGCGGCGATTGGCCGAGACATGCGCCTGTCGCCGCTTGACCTGCAGTGGGTCATGGACGCCGAGCTCCTTCCGCTCGCGGCCCTGACCTTGGTAGGCGGCGCTCTGGGTGATCGGTTCGGACAGAAGCGGATATTCCTCGCGGGGATCGCTCTCTATGGCCTGGGCGCGGCCGTAATTGCTTTCGCGCCGAGCTTCGCGCTGCTCATCGGCGGCCGCTTCCTGCAAGGTTTGGGCGAAGCTGTGATCCTGCCCAACGGCCTTTCCGTGCTCGGGCGGGCCTTTCCCGCCGACAAGAAAGCCCGTGCGATCGGCATCTGGTCCGCCGCCGCAGCGGTCGCCAGTGGCGTCGCGCCCGCGATCGCGGGCGCGATCATTGATCACGGATCCTGGCGGACGGCCTTTCTGATGCTCCTGCCCATCGTCGCCGGCGCGTTGGCCTTCGGCACGGCGTGGATACCCAAGGACTCCTCGCCCAGCTACGTCCGGATCGACGTCTATGGCGCGGTCCTTTCGACAGTCGGGCTCGGCTCGTTGGGCGCGGGGCTGACGAGCCTGACCAACGGTGCCGGTCCGACCCTTTGGCTGCTCATCACTCTGATCGTCGGTCTGGGCGGCTTAGCCGGCCTTATCGTCACACAGCGGCGGCTAGGCGAGAATGCCATGCTGCCCCCGTCGCTCTTCGCCTCGCGGTCGATCGTCGGCGCGAACCTGTTCACCGCACTCCTCTACGGTCCGTTCACGGTCATGCTAACCTTGATCCCGTTCGTGATGATCCGAGGCGCGCACCTGCCGACGCTGGTGGCGGGCCTAGCCTTCCTTCCTCTGCAAGTGCTGATTACGGTGGTCTCGCCGCTCGCCGGTATGCTCTGCCGCGTGTCCGGCAGGCGCCTGCCATTGTTCGCCGGCAGCGCCGTCGTCGCCTTGGGTTGCATCATGGCGCTCCGTATCGGTCCGAACGCAACCTATTGGGCGGACATCTTCCCCAGCATCCTGTTGTTGGCGCTTGGCATGAGCCTGGCGATCGCGCCGTTGACGACGCTCGTCCTCACCTCCGTCGAGTCCGATCGAGTCGGAACCGTGTCTGGTGTCAACAGCGCAGTCTCACGCGCCGGGTCGCTGTTCGCTATCGCATTGCTCGGCGGTGTGCTGCAGCAAGGCGGTCATCATCTGTTTTGGGGATTCCACATGGCGATGGTTGTCGCCGCCGTCGCCTGCGTTCTCGCCACGCTCGCGGTGTTCATCATCGAGCCGGGGCCCCACGTCGACTTCATCCCGCGAGACTGACCGTTCGGTGTCGGCAATCAGCAGGCCGGCAAGGTCGAGAGGGAACAATGAAGAACGAATACCAAGCTCTAGGCAGAAGGAGAAACTCATGAAGATCCGGACCATTGTCGCTGTCACCTGCGCCGCCTTCTCGATAGCCGGCCCGATCCGCGCCCATGATCGCGAAGCGGAAACCGTCGCGAAGAAACTCGAGGCGGCCATTCCCAATGTCCCTGGCAAGTCGCTGCTCGCCCTGGAGGTCGATTACGCGCCGGGCGCGGCATCCCCGCCCCATACCCACGCGAAGTCGGCTTTCATCTACGCTTATGTCATCTCGGGCGCGATCGAGTCGAAGGTGAACGACGGCGAGAAGCGCATTTATCGGGCAGGCGAAGGCTGGTCGGAGCCGCCGGGTGCAACCCATTCGATCAGCCGCAACGCGAGCAAGACGAAGCCGGCGAAGCTGCTCGCTGTTTTTGTCCTCGACACCAATGACAACCCTCTGACGACACCCCTCAAGTAACGTACTCACTGAGCCTGGCACGAATTCACGGTGAAGATATCGGCCGCGAGTTTACCTCGGCCGCTATCCGCCGTGTCACCGAAAGCGGAAAATATGCTTCACGTGAATGACCGCATCGACGCTGTTGAAAATGCATTTGCCCGAGACGTCGTCGGCGGCTTATCCGCTGATGTGAAGACGCTGCCGAGCCGTTGGTTATACAACGAGCGTGGATCTGAACTTTTCGAAGAGATAACGAGGCAGGATGAGTATTATCTGACCAGAGCCGAAACGTCGATCTTGCGAGAGCGGCAGCGTGACATCGCCGATTTTGTAGAGCCTGGCGCGGTTCTCATCGAGTATGGTGCGGGAGCCGGCGTTAAGACGGAGCTTGTGTTGGCGGGCCTGCGTGACCCGCGAGGCTACGTGCCGATCGATGTCGCCGATGCTTTCCTTGCAGAAACGTCCAGGAGGATCGCTTCGCGCTTCCCGTCGCTCTGGGTCCGCCCCATCGAGCGCAATTTCCTGGATGCATTTGAGGTTCCGTTCGATGGCTCCAGCGGCGGCAGGACAGGATTTTTTCCTGGCTCGACGATGGGGAATTTGAACGCGAGCGAGGCGAAGACCTTGCTGATGCAGATGGGGCGACACTTAGGCAAAAACGGACGTGCCATCATCGGTGTCGATCTCCAGAAAAACGTAGATACGCTTCTGCGTGCTTACGACGACAGCGCCGGTGTGACAGCCGCTTTCAACCTCAACCTCCTTGAGCGGATCAACGCCGAACTGGGCGGCGATTTCTGTTTAGAGCGGTTCAAGCACGTGGCGCGCTGGAACGAGATCGAGAAAGCAGTAGAGATGCATCTGGTCAGCGTGTGCGATCAGCACGTTACCCTCTGCGAGCGCGCGTTTAGTTTCAGAACGTCGGAAAGCATTCATACTGAGAGCTCCCGAAAATATACTGCGGAGAGCTTCGAGCGGCTTGCCCGCTCCGGCGGATGGAAGGTTGTCGAGCTTTGGCAGGACGCGGGCGGATTATTCGGCCTGTTCGGGCTCATTCGCTATTGATCTGCCGATGATGCGGCACACCAGGTCTTCCGAAACCAACGTGAGAGTTGCGGTGTAAAGGAAAGCGGCATGGAACAGTCCCCCCAGATCGGCGACAGGATCACCGACAAATCAGCATCGCCCGACGACAGCACTGTCCGAGACTGGATCGGGCCGAAGGCGTTCGGGCATTGGGCCGAGCTGCGAAAATGGATCGAGGCATACTACCCCGATGTTTTCGTGCCGGATTGGCTCTATCGTGGCAAGAAGCGTGGTTGGTCCCTGCGTTACAAGAAATCCAAGGCATTCTGCACGTTCCTGCCGGAATACAGGCTGTTTTCGGTCGAGGTGGTCTTGGGGGCAGCAGAGCGAGAGAAGTTTGAGGCGCGGCGTTACGGGTGGCGCTCGCAGCTGGTGAAGCTTTACGATGAAGCCCGAACATACCCAGACGGAAAATGGCTGAAAATTGCTATCTCATCCGCAGCCGATCGGCATGACGTGACGGAGCTTTTAAGTCTGAAGCGTCCGCCTCCGCGGTCGCGCGATTGAGACGCTCGCGCTGCTCCGGCGCGATGGTGGTCCTCCAGATGAAATAGACACGCGCCTTGAACACCTTCTTGTGCGACGGGGCGACGACATCGTTCTCGCTGGTGATCTGGCGGCCTGGAGCGATCCCTTGAGTGCTTTGTCGAGGAGCTTTGGCGCCGTGGCGACAAACGGCGACAGTCTTCGCGCCAACCAAAAGCCCGGACGCGTTCCCAAGAATCCTTCCCGGGTGCGTCCGAGCCTTGCGTGATGCTCGCATCATAGAGGCTCCTCAGAGATCGTAGATGCGAATGGATTGAGTTCAGATCGATCCAGCCGGCGCAACGGCAGGAAAGTCCTTCTCGGGATCGAACACGTTGTTGAAAAAGTTCGTCAGAGAGTACATGGCCACCAGCGCGACTATCTCGATGACGTTGGCATCCGTGTAGCCTGCGTCGCGGACGACTTTCAGATCGGCGTCACTAACCTTGCCGCGGGTCTCGATGACTCTACGCGCAAACTGGATGGCAGCGTCCCGCTTCGGGTCGCTGGCATGGCCCTTCCGAGCGAGAGTGATTTCATTGGCGGGCAGCTTGGCCATATGATTGGCCGTAAAGC